>NZ_AMPR02000461.1:0-16825 GCF_000307735.3 Cupriavidus sp. HPC(L)
TGCGCCTGCGCGTTGGCGAGGCTGGCCTGCTGCGCCAGCACCGTGGCCTCGCGCGAGCGGCGCGTCTGGTCGGTGTTGTTCAGGTTCGCGATCTGCGTGTCCAGATTCGCGCGCGCCTGCTCGACCCGCTGGCGGTAGATGCGGTCGTCGATCTTCAGCAGCACCTGGCCGGCCTTGACACGCTCAAAGTCGCGCACCGGCACATCGGTGACGTAGCCGCTGACCTGCGGGCTGATCACCGTCGTCTGCCCGCGCACATAGGCGTTGTCGGTGCCCTGGATCACGCGCGTAAACGGCGGCAGTCCCCATGCGTACAGGATGATCAGGATGCTGGCGAGCGCGATCGCGACGACGATCACGGTGGCCCGCCGCGTGCCCTTGGGCGGCGACCAGCCGGTCGGTGGCGCCGAGGGCTGCTGCGGTACCTCGACGGGGTCCTGCAGGCGCTCGTGCGACTCGGCCTGACCGGACTTCTGGGCGGAAGGGGTGGGGCCGGGCTCGCGGGGCGGCGTTGGGTCGGTCACCGGTGGCTCCAGATATCGTTGTTGTTGTCGCGGCTATTGCTGACGCTGCCGCATTCTCGCCATCGCTTCGAGCGGCTCGGCCATCGGGTTGTGGCCGCGAATCCGATCGCGGATATAAAGTGCCAGCAGCCAGGCGAAGGTCACCGATGCAATGATGCCGATCATCAGGAAGACATCGTTGAACGCCAGCACATTGGCCTCGCGCGTGACCTGCTGCGCCAGCAGCGCCGAGCCTTCGAATTGCCGCAGCGTGGGGTCGGACAGCACGCGTCCGTAAGCGCCGCCCAGCGCCTGGATGCGTGCCGCGTCGAGCGGGTCGGTCAGCGTGATCGACTGCACCAGCGAATGCGAATGGAACTTCTCGCGATAGACCTGGAACGTTCCCAACAGCGCAGAGCCGGCCAGGCCGCCAAGCGATTGCGTGATGCCGAACAGCGCCGAGAAGCTGACGATATGGCTCATGCCCCTGGACAGCGCGCGCAGCATGCCGATCAGCAGCGTCGGGCCCATGAAATAGACCGCGGCGAACGCGATCAGCGCCTGGCTCAGGTACATGTTCGCCGGCCGCGTCAGGTTGTTCGAATGCGCGTCCATGAAGGCGCCGATCGCGATCAACAGCAGGGAAATGCGGATCGGCCGCTCGAGATTCAGCGGGTTGACCGTCAGCGCGCTGACGGCCAGGCCGGCGATGGTCGCCAACGAGACCACGACGTACAGCGGAACCAGCTGGTCGTTGCCCATGCCCAGCGCCGTCAGCAGGCCGACCGCGCCGTAGGCCTGCTCCGACAGCAGCACGCGCACGGCGATCGCCACCAGCGCGAAGCGCAGCATTGCGCGACTGCTCAGCCAGCGCGTGTTCAGCAGCGGGTTGGCACGGTTGTGTTCGATCCACAGGGCCGCGGTGATCAGCGCGACCGCGCCGCACAGCGCATAGCCGAGCCAGGCGGCCTCGGTCCACCACAGGATGCGGCCCTGGCTCAGTACCGCGCACAACAGCGCCATGCCTGGCGCGAACAGCGCGAAGGTCAGGAAATCGAGCTTCTCGAAGGCGCGGATGCGCTCGCTCGGGGGCAGCCGCAGCAGCGCCACCGCGACCAGCGACAGCAGCGCCAGGCCGAGTTCGAACAGATACAGCGCCTTCCAGTTGCCGGCTTCGAGCATGCCGGAGGTGAGGACGCGGGCCAGCGGCGTGGCCAGTTGCGGCACGCCGATGCCCAGCACGATCCCCTTGAGCCGGTGCGCCGCCGGCATCGACTGGATCATGTAGTACAGCGCCAGCGTGCTCAGGCCGCTGGCCGCGATGCCATTGGCCGCACGCACCAGCAGCGCCGTTTCGAAGGTATGGACGAAGATGTGGGCGAGCGTGATGACGACATAGCCCAGCAGGAACAGCCGGGCGAAATGCTGCAGGCCGTATTGCTGCCGGAACTTGATCAGCAGCATGCTGGCGCAGACGTTGGTCATCACGTAGACCGTCGACAGCCAGGCCGCCTGATCGCTGTAGAGGCCGAACACCCCCTGGATATTGTTCAGGTTGGCGATCACCAGCGCGTTGCCGAAGCCGGCGGTCAGGCCGATCAGCACGCCGACACAGAAATAGCCGACGCGCCGTGGCGTCGGATGATCGGGCGTCGCGGGAGAGCCCGGAATGGTGGGCCGCTCGTGCGGCTTGAACTGGTATTCGGCCGTGGCAGCGCCCATTGGCATGACGGGAAGCGGGTTCAGCGAAGGTCCAGCGGGTTTGATGATTGCCGCTGCCGGGCTGAAGTGTCAAGCCATCGTTTGGGTTTCGGGGCAGGCAGTACGGAACGAAGTCCGACACCGGGTGGCCATCAAAAGCGATGGCCGGGACGTGAATCCCGGCCATTGCTCGAGGGAAGGCGGTCCGCTGTCAGGCCGCCATCGCGCGCCGTTCATCCTCGGTCAGCTGCGGACCGTCCAGGGTCACGCGGGAATCGTCGTGGCGGAACTTGCGGATGATCGGCTTCAGTTCCTCCTTGATATGCGCCTCGCTGTAGCCGTTGAACAGGTGGCCGAGCAGGCCGCGGCGCAGATCGCTGGTGCCCATCAGCCAGTCGGCGATCGGGAAGGTCAGGTTCATGTTGTAGTGCATCATGATTCCCTGGTTGTGGTGCGCGGTATGGTGCCGGCGGATCGTGTTGATGAACGGCATCTTGCGCACGAACCAGTTGTCATGGACATGGCAGCAGTAGTGGAACACCTCGTAGACCAGGTAGTGGCCGACCATCGTCATGAAGACGATATAGGCGGCGTTGGCATTGATCAGCAGATAGGCCAGATAGCCGAGCAGGCCGCCACCGACACCCAGCGTGATCAGCACGCGCCAGGGGAAGAACACGATGCGGAATTCGCGCGTGGTGTCGATGGTCGGCTCGTTATCGGTGAAGTACTGGTGATGCTGGCGAGTGTGCCGCTCGTAGATCGCGCGCAGCGCGAACACGTCGATGCGCCGATGCATCACGTACTTGTGCATGAACCATTCGACCAGGTTGCCGGCAAGAAAAACCGGCAACACCAGCAGCCATTCCCACGTCGCGTTCTCCAGCCGCGTCGCGCAGTAATAGAGCGCGGCGATGCCGGCGGCAAAGATCACGCCGATATGCAGCAGGCCGTTGTATAGCGGGCTGATATCGGCCTTGTATTGCTCGCGGAATTTGCGTTGGCGTTCGCTCATCATGATGTTGTCTCCTGTCTATGCCGAACTGACATCGTACTAATATATTAGTGGTATATGGAAATGTGTCAAACGGTTTTTCGGCGCGGTACGTCAGGCCGGCCATCAAGCAACCCATCAAGCAAACGGCCCTCGAATGGAGGGCCGTGCGGACACCGTCGTCCCCGCGAAGGCGGGGACCCAGTGACGTTTCGAAACGCTGGGTTCCCGCTTTCGCGGAAACGACATGGCAGGTTTGTTCAGCTGGACACTTCCTCCAGGCACCGGCCCTTGGTCTCGATGCCGAGCCACAGCACGGCGATCGCGGCGATCGCGAACGACAGCGCGCCCAGCGTGAAGATGCCGCCCTGGCCTGTGACGGGCAGCAGCACGCCAACCAGATACGGGCCCACCAGCGAGCCGATGCGGCCGATCGACGAGGCGAAGCCCGAACCGGTTGCACGGGAGCGCGTCGGATACAGCTCGGGCGTGTAGGCATACAGCACGGACCACATGCCGAACAGGAAGAACTGCATGCAGAGCCCGGCGGCGATCAGCTGTTCGACCGGCAGCTTCAGCACCGCGGCCTGTCCGTACAGATAGGCGGACGCGGCGCTGCCGAGCAGCATCAGCGCGCAGGTCGGCTTGCGCCCCCATTTTTCCAGCAGCCACGCCGAGAAGATGAAGCCGGGAATGCCGGCCAGCGAGATATAGACGGTGTACAGCACCGACTTGGTCACCGCGTAGCCGGCCTGCTGCAGCAGCGCGCCGAGCCAGGTGGTCAGGCCGTAGTAGCCGAGCAGTGCGAAGAACCACACGCCCCACAGCATCACGGTGCGTCTGGCGTACGGGCCTTTCCACAGCTCGCCGAACATCGTCTTGCGATCGTGGACCGCGGCCGGCGCGAAGCCCTGTTGGACTTCTGGCAACGGCTTGCCGCTGGCGCGCTCCACGCGTGCCTCGATGCCGGCCATCACGGCCTCGGCCTCGCGTTGCCGTCCCGCCCCTTCGAGCCAGCGCGGGGATTCCGGCACCATCCGCCGCACCACGAAGACGAACGCCGCGGGAAACGCCATCGCGATGAAAATGCCGCGCCAGCCGATTACCGGCAACGTCAGATACGCCAGCAATCCCGCCGCGATAAAGCCGATCGGCCAGAAGCCCTCCAGGATCGCGACATACTTGCCGCGGCTCCTGGCCGGCACGATCTCGGACACCATCGACAGCCCGATCGGAAATTCCATGCCCATGCCGAAGCCGAGCAGCACACGGTACAGCATCAGCGAGGTCACGCTGTCCGCCAGCCCGCACATCAGGCTACCCACGCCCCAGAAGATCATGCTGACCTGGAACACCGGCTTGCGGCCGAAGCGGTCGGCCAGCATGCCGGCCACCGCGGCGCCGGCAAACATGCCCAGAAAGCTGGAGCTGGCGAGCAGGCCGGTCTGCGCCGCGCTCAGGCCGAACTCGGCTTTGATCGAGCCGAGCACGAAGGTCATCATGCCGAGGTCCATCGAATCGAAGAACCACGCGGTGGCGATGATGCCGAACAAGGTGCGCTGATAGCGGGTCATGGGAAGGCGCTCGAGCCGCGCCGCGACTCCGGGGGTCAGCGCCACACTGCCTGCCGACATGTCCATGGTTGTCTCCTGTCTTTGTCGTGGGGCCGCCTGTTGGCGGTCTGGCTAATATATTAGATGGAT
Source organism: Cupriavidus sp. HPC(L) (assembly GCF_000307735.3). NCBI lineage: Bacteria > Pseudomonadati > Pseudomonadota > Betaproteobacteria > Burkholderiales > Burkholderiaceae > Cupriavidus > Cupriavidus sp. HPC(L). Next base: position 4,902 of record NZ_AMPR02000461.1, read on the forward strand.
GCTATACGTATGCAAACTGCGCACAGGGGATGAGGTGCCGCGTTGACGTTCGGGGCGCCGTGTTCTTGCCCGGGAAGCGTTATCTGGCGCGGCCTGGCGGACGAGGCTCGGGATTTGCCCTAAGCCGCCCGGCGGGAGCCCGAGGCGGCGTCGTGGGCGGCGAGTTCGCCGCGCCACGCGTGCTCGATGACGCGCGCATAGGTGCCCGGCAGGTCGTCGACGGGAAACGCCTGTGCCAGCCGCGTGACGCCCAATGCGTCGCGCGTCAGAGCGGGCAGCGCGTCGCGCGGCACACCGAAGGCCTGCAGATTCGACGGAATGCCGAGCGCGTCGATCAGGTCCCGCACGGCCAGCGGCACGCCGGCGATGCGCTCGGCGTCGCTGTCAGCGTCGACACCGAACAGCGGCGCGAGCGCCAGCAGATCGGCGCCGCGCGTGGTGCGCAGCGCGTCCAGCACATAGGGCAGCATCACCGCATTGGTACTGCCATGCGAGCGGTGGGTCAGGCCCGCGACGGCGTAGGCGATGCCATGCACCGCGTTCAGGCCGGCACTGCCATAGGACAACGCGGCGTAGAGGCTGGCATAGGACATGCCGATTCGCGCTTCGATATCGCGGCCGCCGGCTGCACCGTTGCGGCCGTCGCCGACGTTGCCGCTGTCGCGATAGGCGCGCAGCAGGTAGCGGCTGCACAGCGCGATCGACTCGCGGGCGAACAGCATCGTCAGCGCCGAGCGGCCGCTATAGCCGGGATCGGCGTTGCCTTGCCGCGGGTAAGCCGCGCTGTCCACGGTCAGGTACGACTCGATCGCATGCGTCAGCGCATCGATGCCGGCATCCGCGGTGACGCGCGGCGGACAGGTGTAGGTGAACTCGGGATCGATCAGCGCGATCTGCGGGCGCAGCGCGTTGTCCATCACCGCGATCTTGGTCGCGTTGTCGGGGTCGACGAGGATCGCGCCGGGGGTCGCCTCGGAACCGGTGCCGGACGTGGTCGGCAGCGCGACCAGCGGTATCGGCCGCGTGCCGGCGGGCAACGCACCGGCGAACTCGCGCACAGGCCGGCCTTCCAGCAGCGTCAGGCTCAAGGCCTTGGCAAGGTCGATATTGCTGCCGCCGCCCAGCGCGACCAGATGATCGGGAACACGGCCACCGAGCCGCGCGCGCAGGGCCAGCGTGGCCTCGTCGCACAGCGTCGTGCTCGGATCGGGCATGCCGCCGTCGTAGACCACTGTGTCGATGCCGGCCGCACGCGCGGCCTCGACGTATTCGGCGGCCCACGGCGTGCGCTCGGTGAAAAAGGGATCGGTGACCAGCACGCCGTGACGATGGCCGAGCCGCTGCAACAGCGCCGGCAATTGCGCGCGCGTACCGGCGCCGACGACCAGACGCGCCGGCGCGCAGAAGTAGACCAGGTCTTCGATTCTCATGGCAGCTCCAGGGAGATGGACGGAGAGGGGGCAGGCGTGTCCCCGGTGTGGATCGAGTCGGCGAGTTGTCGCAGCCACGGCGAGGCGAACTCGCAGACCGCATCGGCATGACCGGTCAGCAGGCCATGGCCGGCGCGTTCGATGGTGGCCAGACGGCCGGCGGGCAATCCATTTGCCAGCGCCTGCGCATGGGGCCAGGGGCAGTCGTCGTCATCGCCGCCATGAAGGACCAAGGTCGGCATCGGCAGCGTAGCCAGGCGCGGACGCTGATCGGTCTGCCGGATCGCCTGCCACGTCAGCGCGACGGCGGCGTGGTCGGCTGCCTCGCTCAACCCCAGGCGACGTTCGCGCGCGGCAATCTCGTCGCGCAGCGCCGCACCATCGCCGGCGCTGAACCAGCGCGTCTCGCACAAGGCAGGCGACCCGGACAGCAACCACAGCGCGAGCGGCGAGCGTGCCTCGCCACCGCTGTCGCGGTAACGGTCCGCGTACTGCAGCGCTACCGACACCCCCATGCTCCATCCCGCCAGCACGAAGGGACGCCCACCGACATGCCGTTCCACGACCTCGCGTACCGCGGCCGCATAGCGCTCCAACGTGTACCCGCCGGCCGTCGCCGGCCGCGGCGCCGCCCCTCGTCCCTGCAGATTCGGCAGCACGAAGGTGCAGAGCGGGCTCAACCGTTGCGCCACCGGCAACCACGCCGCGCGCGTCCCCTGGATGCCGTGCAGCGCCACCACGCACAACGGCCCGCTGCCGACTTCGATCACGTCCATGGAGTCTGCCGCCATGGTGTCTCCTGTACATCTAATATATTAGATGGATCATAGTAGTGTACAGAATGGCAGGAAGGCAAGCGGATAGTCGGCAAGGGACGGGGCCAGTGGACTGTCTGCATCGGCGCCATACGAATTTTCACTGAAACGGGCACTTTCAGCATTTGCTGAAATGGCCTGTTTCAGTGAAAATCGCGCACATCGATTGTTCAGAAACGCCACTGCCATCAGATGACGTTCACCGAAGTAGCGACCCCGGCACTTGAACGCGAGGCGACCGCGTTGCGCACGCTATTGCGGCAGGTGCCAGTGATCGAACGCCTCGAGTTGGCGACCGCCTTTCCCGAAGACATGGGGCCGGGCGTCGTCGCCGACATTTGCGTCGAGGACCGGTGCCATACGCTGGTCTGTCGCGTTGTCACAAGCGGCCAACCCCGCCATGTGCGAGCCGCATTGCTGGAGCTTCGGCATCTCGCGGCGGTTGGCGGTCGGGACGACGCGACGCCAGTGCTGATTGCACCGTATCTCTCCGCCGCAGCGCGGGCCTTGTGCCGCGAGCACAATGCGGGTTACCTCGACCTCGAGGGCAATGTTCATCTCGTATTCGGCAGCGTCTTCATCGAGCGGACGGTGACAAGCAAGCCGTTGGCCGAACGCCGCGACCTCCGTTCCTTGTTCAAGCCGAAGTCGGCGCAGATGCTGCGCGTAATGCTGCGTGAGCCAGGGCGCGCGTGGCGCGTCACGGCACTGGCCGAAGCCGCCGGCATCAGCCTCGGCCACGCCAGCAATGTCCGAGCCGGCTTGCTCGATCGCGAGTGGGCGAAGGTCTCGCGCGACGGTCTATCCCTGAGCGATCCCGATGCGCTGCTCGATGCCTGGCGCGACGCCTACGAGCCGCCGGTCGGCAAGCGTCACGGTTTCTATACGCCCCTGCATGGCAGTGCGCTCGAGCATGCGGTACGAGATGCGATGCGGACGCGGACCGGCCTGATGACGCTTGCCTCATTCTCGGCGGCGCAATGGCTAGCCCCCTATGCCCGCACGGCGACGCAGTATTTCTATGCCGACGAGGCGGGACTCGAACAACTGCGCTCGGCGTTGAAATTGTCACCGGCATTGAAAGGCGAGAATGCCGTGGTGATGACGCTGGAGGACCATGGTCCGTTCCGCGATACGGTCGAGCCGGCCCCCGGTGTCATCTGCACGAGTCCCGTTCAGACCTACCTCGACCTCGCGAATGCCGGCGAACGGGGCAGGGAAGCGGCCGATCATCTGCGGAAACATCAGCTCGCCTGGCACACATGAAATCCGGTGAACCGCAATCCGCGGTGGACTACGACGATCGCACGACAGCGGCGGTCCAGACGGTACTGATCGAAATCGGTCAGATTCTTGGCAGCTTCAAGGGAAAATTCGCCATTGTCGGCGGCGCGGTGCCCTGGCTGTTGCTGGGCAAGACAGACGATATGCCGCATGTCGGCACCATGGACGTCGATCTCGGACTGGATGCCGAGGCCTTGGGCGACGGCCAGTATGCGACGCTGGTCGACGCGCTGAGGCAGCACGGATACGAAAAGCGCCGTACGCTCCGGCGCTTTCAATTGGTGCGCGAGGTTCCTGCAATGGACGACGGCCCGCCGATCGATGTCATCGTCGATTTCCTGATGCCGCGGGATGCCGAGATCGCGAAGAACGTTCCGCCGTTGATCAGCGACTTTGCGGTACAGCGTGCCGACGGCACGGATCTCGCGCTGCGCTTCTACCAGATGGTGGCGATTGCAGGACCGATGCCGACTGGCGGGACCAATCGCGTGGAAATTGCGGTGTGCTCGATTCCGGCGCTGCTTGCGATGAAGGGGCATGCGCTAGCCGGGCGCTACAAACAGAAGGATGCCTACGACATCTATTACTGCATCCGCAACTACCCCGGAGGACCCGAGGCGCTCGCCCAGGCTTGCCGTCCATTGCTCGATCACCCGAGTGGCACGATCGGCTTCGATTGCATCGCGCGCAAGTTCGATACGGTAGAGGGCTTCGGGCCGACCTGTGTGCGAAGGTTTGTCGAGGATACCGATGTCCTGCGCGACCGGACGCCCGAACAGTGGCAGCAGGATGCGTTCGGACAGGTCGATGCCTGGCTGCGGGCGCTTGGCTTGCGTCGCTGAACGTCGCGGCGATATCGCTGCCGGGTTTCCCGCTCGCACGCAAAATGACTCATATACAATTTGCATTCGTCAAACATGCAAACGACGTCAATGGTCAAGAAAGCGGCGACAGTCAGGCGGGCGGCGGCCCATGTCGAGGATGACGGCAGCGAGAACGGGGCCGGGCCGCGGGGGCGGCTGACGGACCAGGCCTATCGGTGGATCGAGGAAGCGATCGTCACGCTGCAGCTTGCGCCTGGATCGTCGGTCTCCGAATTCCAGTTGAGCGAGATGACCGGTATCGGCCGCACGCCGATCCGCGAGGCGATTCAGCGGCTGGCGCGCGAGCATCTGATCGTGGTGCTGCCGCAGCGCGGCCTGCTGATTCCGCCGATCGACGTGGCCAAGCAATTGCGGCTGCTGGAGACGCGGCGCGAGGTTGAGCGGTTGATCTGCCGCAGCGCGGCTCGCCGTGCCACGGTCGAGGAGCGCCAGGCCTTCCGGCGCCTTGCCGCCGAGTTCGAGCGCGCCGTCAAGAAAGGGGACGAAGTCGCGTTCGTGCGCGCCGATGCGGGTTTCAACGAGCTCTGTCTGCAGGCAGCGCGCAACGAGTTCGCCGAGGGTGCGATGCGGCTGATGCATGGGCTGTCGCGCCGCTTCTGGTATTTTCACTACAAGCAGGCCGCGGATCTTCCCGAGATGGCGCGCCTGCACGCCCGTGTCGCCGCCGCCATCGCGGAAGGCGATGTCGACGGCGCGGGCGAGGCGCTCGACGCGCTGCTGGACAATATCGAAGACTTCACCCGCGCGACCGTGCTGGGCGACCGCCGCTAGGGGTTGCGAAGCGCGGCCGGCCCAGGCCATGCAAGACCATTCAGGCATTCGGCCGGCACGGCGCGGGTTTGCAACCAAGGAACCCACCAACGCATGCCACGTCGTCAGACTCGCCAGATCCGCCCGTTTCGTCTGCTCCCGGCCCTGCTGTTCAGCCTGCTGACTGCCCCAGCCTTCGCGCAAGCCCCCACGCCGCCCGCGTCGACCGACCCCGTCCCGGCCGCGGTCGAGGTCCGCAATCTGACCACGCCGACCACCTGCGCCGAGGAGGACAACGTCTCCTTCGCGCTGTCGGCACCGTCGATCCAGCGCTTCCGCGTCGAGGCGCTGCATCCCGCCTATATCGGCAAGATCCGCAAGGACAGCTCGGCGCCGGACTTCTCGGGCTGCAATTTCGGCGATACCCCACATCCGACCGATCCGCGCCACACCTTCAAGCCGCGCAAGGTCCGCCTGTATGACGGCAAGGATCTCGCGATCGTGGGCATCACGTTCGACAGCTTCTGGCGGCCGCAGCGCGTGCCGGTCACCGTGGGCGGGCGCAAGGACGGCGGTTTCCATCTGATTCAGTTCTTCGACAAGCGCAAGGGCGCCAAGGGCAAGGTCGTCGAGACCGAAGTGCTGGTGCTCTATCCGTCGGACGGCTACTGGCGCGCCAAGCCGCTGCCGGCCGCTCACCTGCCCGACAACGCCTACGGATCGTCGTTCCTGATGGGGCCGGTGCAGCAGGATCTGCGGCCGATCGTCGATATCGCCCACATCGATATCGATCCGCGCCAGCGCACGATCGGCCTGCGCTTTACGGCCGGCGGCGAGGCACAGGTGGCGATCCGCGAGATCAGCCGCACGCGCACCGCGCTCGACGTCGCCTTCAGTCCGCCGTATCGCGCCCAGGCACCGTTCGCGATGCTGCGCTCGATGTACGTGACCGAGGACAATGCCGACATGAGCCGCGTGGCGTGGCAGGACCCGGCCGGCCAGCGCCGCGATGCCACAGTCGCCGAGGTGTCGAACTGGCAGGCCAGCGATGTCCGCTTCGGCCGTACCGTGCCGTCGCGGCACAACACCAGCGCCCCGGACATTCGCTTCAGCGATTTCCGCTGACCTGCCTGCACGGTCTGCCGCCTTTGTAATTCCGGCCACCGGAGCGACGTGGCGGCCGGCGTGCCATGGCACCGCCACCGGCGGAACGAAGTTTGCTTGATGACCCGGTTGGTCATGCCGTCCCGGCGCAGCGTTTGCGCCCGGCGGCATCCGCAGAGCCGCCATCAGGAGACCGCCGTGAACCAAGCCGTCCGTCCCTTTGCCGTCGTCACTGGTGCCTCGTCGGGCATCGGCTTCGAGCTTGCTCGCTGTTGTGCGACGCAAGGTTACGATTTGCTGATCGCCGCGGATGAGCCCGCGATCGATACCGCCGCGGTGGCGCTGCGCGATACCGGCATGGCCGTCGATGCGCTGTGCGTGGACCTGGCCGATCCGGCCGGCGTCGAGGCGTTGTATGGGGCCACGCGCGGACGTCCGGTCGACGTGCTGTGCGCCAACGCGGGCAGGGGACTGGGCCGCGCCTTCCTGGACCAGGACTTTCGCGATATCCAGCGCGTGGTGGAGACCAATGTCACCGGCACGCTGGACTTGCTGCACCGCATCGGCCGCGACATGCGCGATCGCCGCACCGGCCGGATCCTGATCACCGGCTCGATCGCCGGCTTCATGCCGGGCACCTATCAGGCCGTCTACAACGCCACCAAGGCCTTCCTCGATTCGTTCTCGTTTGCGCTGCGGCACGAACTGCGCGATTGCGGGGTCACCGTGACCTGCCTGATGCCGGGCGCGACCGAGACCGATTTCTTCGAGCGCGCCGACATGGTCGACACGCGCCTGGGCCAGCAAAAAAAGGACGATCCCGCCGAGGTTGCCCGCGAGGGATTCGAGGCGATGCTGCGCGGCGACGGCGATGTCGTGACCGGCTGGCAGAACAAGCTGCGCGCCGCGATTTCGAACGTGACACCGGCCGATCTTCTGGCCGAGCAGCACCGCCGCATGGCCGAGCCAGGCGGCGGAATCGAGCGCTGAATTCGCCGGAGCGCGAGCTTGCCGCGAGCCAAATCGTCGATAAGGACCATTGCATAGCGGCCCCGCGCGTACTAGCGTCGTAGTTGTCGTTCCCCACCGCCGCCGATCCGGCGCCAGATGCGCGCCGGCGGACGCGTTCGCATCCCGGGCACCGAGCCAGCCCATCCAACTGGTGCCCGACAACAAGGAGACAGCCATGCGACAGCGCACGACCTTCGATCCCGCCATTCCCGCATCCCCGCCGCGCAGACGCCCACGCGGCTGGCTGATGATGGCCACCGCCGCGCTGCTGCTGTCCGCGTGCGGCGGCGACGATGACGACGACCACCATGGCCACAAGCCGCCGCCTCCGCAGCCGGTGGCCGGCTGCGAGCTGAACGGCACCACCGGCGGCGAAGTGATCGTGCTGCCCGGCGAACCGGGCGCGCCCGAGGTCGCAACGGGCTACGCGCCGAAGCGCACCGTCTATGCCAGGACCTATATGGCAGTGACCAACAATCCCGTGTCGACCAAGGTCGCCTGCGACATCCTGAAGGACGGCGGCACTGCCGTCGATGCGGCAGTGGCCGCGCAGATGGTGCTGAACCTGGTCGAACCGCAATCGTCGGGCATCGGCGGCGGCGCCTTCATCATGCATTACGACGCGCAGACCAAGAAGGTCATTGCCTACGACGGCCGCGAGACCGCGCCGGCCGGGGCCGACGAGAACTATCTGCGCTGGAAGTCCTCGACCGACCAGACCCCGCCGCTGCCCAATGCCGTGCGCAGCGGCCGCTCGATCGGCACGCCGGGCACCTTGCGCGTGCTCGAACTCGCCCATCGCGACTACGGCAAGAAGACGTGGAAGGAGCTGTTCTCGCCGGCAATCAAGCTGGCCACCGACGGCTTTGCGATTCCACCGCGCATGGCCGCGTCGATCTCCAGCGCGACCACCGTGCAGAACATCAAGCGCGATCCGGAGATGGCTGCCTACTTCCTGAACCCGGACGGCACGCCGCGCGCGGTCAATACGATCCTGAAGAATCCGGCGCTGGCGCAGACCTTCACCGCGGTGGCCGAGGGCGGGGCCGATGCGTTCTACAAGGACGGGCCGATCGCGCGCGCGATCGTCGACAAGATCCGCACGACGTACGACGGCGGCACCACGCCGGGCGTGACCACGCTCGACGACCTTGCCAACTACCAGGCGAAGAAGCGCGAGCCGGTCTGCACCACCTACCGGCAATACGAGATCTGCGGCATGCCGCCCCCGTCGTCGGGCGGCATCGCGGTCGGCCAGATCCTCGGCATCCTGGAGAACTTCGACATGGCCAGCCATGCGCCGACCAGCATGGACCAGAACGGCGGCAAGCCCAGCGTCACCGGCGTGCATCTGGTCGGCGAGGCCGGCAACCTGGCCTATGCCGATCGGAACCAGTACGTGGCCGACACCGACTTCGTGCCGCTGCCCGGCGGCAGCCCGGACACGATGCTCAACAAGAGCTATCTGGCCCAGCGCGCCGGCATGATCAGCCTGACCGCGGCGATGCCGCGGCCCGTGCCCGCCGGCAACTTCGGCGGGGCGCCGATGGGGGCGCCGATCATCGCCGAGCGCGGCACCACGCATCTGTCTCTGGTCGACAAGTACGGCAACGTGGTGGCGATGACGACGACGATCGAATCGGGACTGGGCTCGTACCACATGACCGGCGGCTTCCTGCTGAACAACGAGCTGACCGATTTCAGCGCGGAGCCGGTCGATGCGAACGGTGCGCAGATCGCCAACCGCGTGCAGCCGCTGAAGCGGCCGCGCAGCTCGATGTCGCCGACGCTGGTGTTCGAGCGCAAGGGCGACGGCAGCCGCGGCGACTTCAAGATGACCACCGGTTCGCCGGGCGGTGCCACCATCATCCAGTACGTCGCCAAGACGCTGGTCGGCGTGCTCGACTGGAAGATGGACGCGCAGCAGGCGGTGTCGATGATCGACTTCGGTTCGAACAACGCGACGATGATCGTCGGCGGCGAGCATCCGAACGTCGATACCAGCACGCCGCAAGGCGGACTGCCGGGCGACAACGACCCGCTGGTCAAGGGTCTGCGCAATCTGGGCCACAACGTCAGCGTGGGCAACCAGTCCAGCGGCCTGTCCGCGATCGTGCGTGAAACGATCGGTGGGGCGCCGGCGCTGGTCGGCGGTGCCGATCCGCGGCGCGAGGGCGTGGTGCTGGGCGATACGTTCCGGCCGTGACAGCGGCGCGTTAGCGCGGCAGTGAAGGGGCGGGCCGGGTCCTGTGCGAGCAGGCCCGGCCCGCTTCGCTTGCAGCGCCGGTTCGGGCCGGCGCCGGCAGCGCCCCGGTACAATACCCGCCTTCCGCTTGCGCGCTGACTCTTGACTCTCTCGCTCCCATGACCACGCTAGGAACGCCGCTGTCCCCCCGTGCCACCAAAGTGATGCTGCTCGGCTCCGGAGAGCTCGGCAAGGAAGTGCTGATCGCCCTGCAGCGTCTCGGTGTCGAAACCATCGCGGTCGACCGCTACGAGAACGCGCCGGGCCAGCAGGTCGCGCATCACGCGCGCACCATCGCCATGAGCGACCCCGAACAGCTGAAGGCGCTGATCGAGGCCGAGCGGCCCGACCTGGTGGTGCCCGAGATCGAGGCGATCGCCACGCCGATGCTCGAGGCGCTCGAGGCGGCCGGCACGGTCCGCGTGATTCCGACCGCCCGCGCCGCGCGGTTGACCATGGACCGCGAGGGCATTCGCCGGCTCGCGGCCGAAACGCTGGGCCTGCCGACCAGCCCGTATCGCTTCTGCGATTCGCTGCAGGAACTGCGCGAGGCCATCGACGGCGGCATCGGCTATCCGTGCGTGGTCAAGCCGGTGATGAGCAGCTCGGGCAAGGGCCAGAGCAAGCTCGACGGTCCGCAGGATGTCGAGCGCGCGTGGGAATACGCGATGGCGGGCGGGCGCGTCAGCCACGGCCGCGTGATCGTCGAAGGCTTCATCGATTTCGACTACGAGATCACGCTGCTGACCGTGCGTGCCCGCGGTGCCGACGGCAACATCGAGACGCATTTCTGCGAGCCGATCGGCCATCTGCAGCAGGCCGGCGATTACGTCGAGAGCTGGCAGCCGCATCCAATGCATCCCGCCGCGCTGCAGAAGGCGCGCGAGATCGCCCGCGCGGTGACCGGCGATCTCGGCGGGCAGGGCCTGTTCGGCGTCGAGCTGTTCGTCAAGGGCGAGCAGGTCTGGTTCAGCGAGGTCAGCCCGCGCCCGCACGACACCGGCATGGTGACGATGATCACGCAGTGGCAGAGCGAGTTCGAACTGCATGCGCGCGCGATTCTGGGCCTGCCGGTCGATACCGCGCTGAAGAGCCCGGGCGCGAGCGCGGTGATCTATGGCGGCGTGGAAGGCCAGGGCGTGGTGTTCGACGGCGTCGACGAGGCGCTGCGCGTGCCGCGCACCGATCTGCGGCTGTTCGGCAAGCCGGAGAGCTTCGCCAGGCGCCGCATGGGCGTGGCGCTCGCCTACGATGGCGATGTCGAGACTGCGCGAGCCAACGCGCGAGAAGCGGCAGGCAAGGTGGTGCCGCGGCTGCCTGAATGATCAGCCGATGAGTGGATAGCAACCGCTATTTGCACCCCTCTCCCGCTTGCGGGAGAGGGGCTGGGGGAGAGGGCAAGCGCGGCCGCCATGCCGGCGCCGTTGCCCCTCTCCCCAACCCTCTCCCCGATGGGGAGAGGGAGAACACCACCGCGTTGCAGGTGGCGCGCTCATGCGAGAGGGCAAGCGCGGCCGCCATGCCGGCGCCGTTGCCCTTCTCCTCAACCCGCTGCCCGGTGGTGAGAGGGAGAACACCAGCGCCGTGCGCTCACGCCGCGGCCCGTCTCGTTGGCGCGCTCGCCTGCGCCATCGCCCGCGGCAGCCACATGCCGACCCACAGCCCGTGTGGCAACGCATTGCGGGCCGCGATGCCGCCGCCGTGCGCGGCGATGCTGGCCATCGCGATGCTCAACCCAAGCCCCGACCCTTCGCCATCGGGCCGTCCGTCGTCGCGTACCCGATAGAAGGGCTCGAACAGGTGCGGCAGCGCGTCGGGCGGCACGCCCGGGCCGCCATCGACGATATCGAGTTCGAGGCGATCGCCCGCGGTGCGCAGCGTCACGCGAATCGGCGCGTCCGGATCGGTGTGCCGGATCGCGTTGCGCAGCACGTTGTCGATCGCGCTGGCCAGGCGCACGCGATCGCCCATCACCATCGCGGGCGGCGGTGCGGTCCATTCGATCGAGACGCCGCGTGCCGCGGCTTCGAAGCGCGCGTCCTCGACCACGGCCTGCACCACGCCGACCAGTTCCAGCGGCTGCAACGGCAGGCCCTTGGCGCCGAGCCGGGCCAGCGTCAGCGTATGCGCGACCAGTCCATCGAGCCGCTCGATCTCGCGCTCGATCCGATCGAGTTGCACCGACAGCCGGCCATCGTCACGCCTGGCCAGTTCGCTGGAGACCTGCAGCCGTGCCAGCGGGGAACGCAGTTCATGCGCGATATTGCGCAGCATCCGTTCGCGCGATCTGACCAGCGCCTCCAGCCGCGCCGCCATGCTGTCGAAGTCGCGCGCCAGATGGCCCAGCTCGTCGGCGCGGGCGGCCAGCGCGGGCGGCATGCGCGCGCGCAGATCGCCGCCC
>NZ_AMPR02000460.1:0-16843 GCF_000307735.3 Cupriavidus sp. HPC(L)
AGCGCAAGCCGCTGCCGCCGCTGCCGCAGGGCCCGATGGTGCTGGTCGAGACCGGCGGCCGCGAGGTCACGATGGACTCGCAGCAGTCGGCCGCGCAGCAGTAAGGCGCGACGGACAGGCGCCTCTCGGCGCCACGACGGCAGAAAAGGGGACGGCACCGCCGTCCCCTTTTCTTTGCCGCCCGCGCCAACCGGCCGTCCCGGCGATCCCTCCACGCAAGCTCGGCTAGAATGGCGGCAGAACGGCGCCGGGCTGGCGGCGACCTATCACGACATGACCGAATCCGTCATTCCCATCTTCGATCTGCGCGAGCATCGATACCACTCGATGAAGCCCGCGATCCCCGCGCGGCTGGAAACGCCGAGCGGGCTGCTGGCCGACCGCCGCGGTCGGCCGCTGCACGACCTGCGCATCTCGGTGACCGACCGCTGCAATTTCCGCTGTGTCTACTGCATGCCGAAGGAGGTGTTCGACAAGGACTACACCTTCCTGCCGCATTCGGAGCTGCTCAGCTTCGAGGAGATCGAGCGCGTCGCGCGCCTGTTCGTCGCCCATGGCGTCGAGAAGATCCGGCTGACCGGCGGCGAGCCGCTGCTGCGCAAAAATATCGAGAAGCTGGTCGAAATGCTGGCGCGCATCGAGACGCCGGCCGGCAAGCCGCTGGACCTGACGCTGACCACCAATGCCTCGCTGCTGGCCCGCAAGGCGCGTGCGCTGCGCGATGCCGGGCTGACGCGGGTCTCGGTCAGCCTCGATGCGATCGACGACGCCACCTTCCGCCGCATGAACGACGTCGACTTCGCCGTGGCGGACGTGCTCAAGGGCATCGAGACCGCGCAGGCGGTCGGGCTGGCGCCGCTGAAGGTCAACATGGTGGTCAAGCGCGGCACCAACGACGCCGAGATCGTGCCGATGGCGCGCCATTTCCGGGGCAGCGGCATCATCGTCCGCTATATCGAGTTCATGGACGTCGGTGCCAGCAACCATTGGCGCATGGACGAGGTGCTGCCGTCGGACGAAGTGGTCGCGCGCATCGACGCGGAGTTTCCGCTCGAACCGATTGCGGCCAACTACAGCGGCGAGACCGCGCAGCGCTGGCGCTACCGCGACGGCGCCGGCGAGATCGGCGTGATCTCCAGCGTCACGCACGCCTTCTGCGGCGATTGCAGCCGCATCCGGCTGTCGACCGAGGGCCGGCTCTATCTGTGCCTGTTTGCCACCGAGGGCTACGATCTGCGCACGCTGCTGCGCGACGGGCACAGCGACCTCGAGATCGCCAACGCGATCGCCGGCGTCTGGCGCGAGCGCACCGACAACTATTCGGAGCAGCGCGGCGACGAGCAGGTGCGCGCGGCCCGCGCGGCGCGCAAGATCGAGATGTCCTATATCGGCGGCTAGGCGCGCCGCCTCGGCTCCGATCCCATCAACGCTTCAACGCTTTACCCCTTTTTTTCCTGCACCGCGATGATCGAACGCGAAGACATTACCGGCCTGATCCTGGCCGGCGGACGCGGCAGCCGCATGGGCGGCACCGACAAGGGCCTGCAGTTGCTGCGTGGCGCGCCGATGGCGATGCACACGATGATGCGGCTCTCGCCGCAGACCGGCGCGCTGCTGATCAATGCCAACCGCAACCTGGCCGCCTACGAGTCGTTCGGCGTGCCGGTGGTCACCGACTCGGTGCCCGACTTCGCCGGCCCGCTGGCCGGCATGCTGGCCGGCCTGGAACAGTGCCAGACGCGCTGGATGGTCACCGCGCCGTGCGATTCGCCGTTCCTGCCGACCGATCTGGTGGCGCGGCTGGCGCAGGCGATCGAACGTGAAGGGGCCGAGATGGCGATGCCGGTCACCCTCGACGAGCAGGGCCGCCGCCAGACGCAGCCGGTGTTCCTGCTGATGCCGCATACCGCGCTGGACAGCCTGGTCGCCTTCCTGAACGGCGGCGGCCGCAAGATCGAGGCGTGGGCCTCGCAGCACCGGCTGGCCGAAGTGCCGTTCGACGATGCGGCGCCGTTCGCCAATATCAACACGCTGGACGAACTGCGCACTTTCGAGGCGCGCTGAGCGGAGCAAAGAGCGCGGCCCCGGCCGGCCCGCGGCTCCGCATTCCGACCGGCACCCGCTGCGCCCAAACCGAACCCAACCCCGAACCTGATCCCTACCCGAACCCTGCCATGCCGTCCCTGCAATCCGTGATCTCCTGCCTGTCCGACTACGATCCCACCGCGCTGCCGGTGGCGCAGGCCAACCGGATCATCGCCGACGTGGTCGAACCGGTCAGCGGCATCGAGCAGGTCGCGATCCGCGCGGCGCTGGACCGCGTGCTGGCCGAGGACGTGGTGTCGCCGCTCGACGTGCCGGCGCACGACAACTCGGCGATGGACGGCTATGCCTTCGCCAGCGCCGCGCTGCAGGCTGCAAGCGGCGGCGAGGTGACGCTGCGCGTCATCGGCACCGCGCTGGCCGGCGAGGCGCCCGGCCTGGTCCCGGCCGCCGGCGAGGCGGTACGGATCATGACCGGCGCGGTGATGCCGGCTGGCTGCGATACGGTAATCCCGCAGGAATTCACGCAGCGCGTAGCGCAGGGGACGGGCGAGACAGCAGGCGAGGCAGCAGGCGAGACCGTACGCTTTGCCGCCGACGCGGTGCGGGCCGGCGACAACCGCCGCCTGCGCGGCGAAGACCTGGCGCGCGGCAAACCCGCGCTCAGGCAGGGCCGCGTGCTGAACCCCGCCGACCTCGGCCTGCTGGCCTCGCTCGGCATCGCCGAGGTCAAGGTCCGGCGGCGGCTGCGCGTGGCCTTCTTCTCGACCGGCGACGAGCTGCGTTCGATCGGGGAGCCGCTCGACGCCGGCTGCGTCTACGACTCGAACCGCTACACGCTTCACGGCATGCTGCGACGGCTGCATGTCGATCTGATCGACATGGGCGTGGTGCGCGACGATCCCGCCGCGCTCGAGGCCGCGCTGCGCAGCGCCTGCGAAAACGCGGATGCGGTGATCACCTCGGGCGGCGTGTCGGTCGGCGAGGCCGACTACACCAAGCAGATCATGGCCGAACTCGGCGACGTGACCTTCTGGAAGATCGCGATGCGCCCCGGCCGGCCGATGGCCTTCGGCCGCATCGCGTCGAACGGCCATCAGGCGCTGCTGTTCGGCCTGCCCGGCAATCCGGTCGCGGTGATGGTGACCTTCTACCATTTCGTCCGCGCCGCGCTGCACCGCATGATGGGCGCGGACATCGCGCCGCCGCCGCTGATGCGCGTGCGCAGCGCCCAGGCGATCCGCAAGAAGCCGGGCCGCACCGAATACCAGCGCGGCATCCTCGCGCGCGGCGCCGACGGCCAGTGGGAGGTGCGCATCACCGGCCAGCAGGGCTCGGGCGTGCTGCGCTCGATGAGCGAGGCCAACTGCTTCATCGTGCTGGCACACGAGCAAGGCGGCGTCGCGGCCGGCGATCCGGTCGAGGTCATGCTGTTCGAGGGCCTGCTGTAAGGTCGCTGCCCCCACCATTCGCCCCACCGCGGCACGGCGGCACCGCCCCGCTCCACTGTCGTTTTTTTGCTTACCGAAGCCGTGCCGGCGGCCGCTTTTGGCCGGCCCGGCGGGGCGAGGCTATGCGCCACGCCACCCATTCGCTACACTTGCCGCAACCCAACTCTTCCCCACTGCCACGCTGTCATGAATCAGGAGATCGCTTACCTCCACCCCGTCAAGACCGCACGCGCGCTCGTCCTGGTCTATCTGTGCTTCTCGGTGCCGATCGTGTCGATGGGGTTGTTCGTGGCCTTTGTCCGCTATGGCGATCTGCCCGGCATCACGGTGTTCACCGCGCTGATTCTGAACGCGCTGGTCGGCTTCGGCCTGCTGTGGCTGGCCTGCAAGGCCTACAACTGGGTGGCGGCCCGCTTCGGCGGCATCGAGGTGACGATCCGCAATCTGCCGAACGAAGGGCAATAGGCTCCGGCGGCCCGGCCCTCCCCCGCAAAAAAAAAGCGCATCCCGACGGATGCGCTTTTTTTGTCGGCAACGCCCCAACGCTGCCGCAGGCCGGGCTCAGGGCGCCGGACCGGCATCCTTCCCGCCAGCTTCGCCGTCGTCCTGCTCCGGCAAGCCGAGCAGCTGCTCGGCCGCCTCCGACGGCAGCGCCTCGACCTTGCGCAGCTTGCGCGCCATCTGGCGGCTGCGCACCTCGGCCTGCTCGATATTGCGGGCGGCGCGCTCGAGCGTGTCCCGGGTGCGCGCCAGCACGTCGCCGAACTTGCCGAACTCGGTCTTGACGGCGCCCAGCACCTCCCACACCTCGCTCGAGCGCTTTTCCAGCGCCAGCGTGCGAAAGCCCATCTGCAGGCTGTTGAGCACCGCGGTCAGCGTGGTCGGGCCGGCCACCGTCACGCGGTGATTGCGCTGCAGCAGGTCGGTCAGTCCCGGCCGGCGCAGCACCTCGGCATAGAGTCCCTCGGTCGGCAGGAACAGGATCGCGAAATCGGTGGTGGCCGGCGGCGACAGGTACTTCTCGGCGATGGTCTGCGCCTCGCGCTTGATCGCGACTTCGAGTTCTCGGCCGGCGGCGGCCACGCCGTCGACATCGCCATGTTCCTGCGCATCGGTCAGCCGTTCGTACTGCTCTTTCGGAAACTTGGCGTCGATCGGCAGCCAGACCGTGCCGTTGCCGTTGCTATTACCCGCGGCGTTGCCGACGCCGACCTCCTTGCCGGGCAGCCGGATCGCGAACTCGACCCGTGCGCCCGAATTCGGCACGGTCTCGACGTTGCGCGCGTATTGCTCGGGCGTCAGGATCTGCTGCAGCAGCATCTCCAGCTGGACCTCGCCCCAGGTGCCGCGCGTCTTCACATTGGTCAGCACGCGCTTCAGGTCGCCGACGCCCTGCGCCAGCATCTGCATCTCGCCCAGGCCCCGATGCACCTGCTCGAGCCGGTCCGACACCATGCGGAACGATTCGCCCAGCCGCTGCTCCAGCGTCGCGTGCAGCTTCTCGTCGACGGTGCGGCGCATCTCGTCGAGCCTGGCGGCGTTGTTGGCCTCGATGTCCTTGAGCTTCTGTTCCAGCGTGGTACGCACCTCGCCCAGGCGCCGCTCGTTCGATTCGGTCAGCTTGGCCAGCTGCTGCGCGAACATGTCGATCTGGTTGTTCTGCAGCGTGGCGATATGCGTCATTTGCGCCGACAGCGTCTGCTGGAAGCGCATCATCTGCTCGCTGGTCTCGTCGCGCCCGAGTCGCGCGGCCTCGGCGACCTCGCCGCGCAGGCTGCGTTCGAGCCGTTCGCTGTCGCGTTCGCCGCGTTCGCGCCAGTCCGCCAGCCGTTGCAGCAATTCCGCGTGGCCGCCGTCGCGCCCGCGCGTCAGCAAGAGCACCAGCGTCAGCAGGGACAGCAGCAGGATTGCCGCCAGGGCGATCAGGATCAGCGAGGAGGAGGACATCGGGGACGGGGTCGTCAACAAGGCGCCGCCGCGGCCAGGGCAACCGCGACGGCGACGGTGCGCTAGCGGCGCGCCAGCACTTCCGGGTTCAGCGCGCAGGGCGGCCTGCCGGCATCGGGGCCGGCGCCGAGCGCCGCGATCAGATTGTCGGCCGCCAGATTCGCCATCGCGCGCCGCGTCTTCTCCGAGGCGCTGGCGATATGCGGGGTCAGCACGACGTTGGGCACCTCGAGCAGCGCGGGATGCACCTTGGGCTCGCCTTCGAACACATCGAGACCGGCGGCGAAGATGCGCTTCTCGCGCAGCGCCTCGGCCAGCGCCGCGTCGTCGACGATGCCGCCGCGCGCGAGGTTGATCAGCGTCGCGGACCGCTTCATCTGCGCCAGTTCGGCCGCGCCGATCGCATGGTGGCTCTGCTCGCTGTACGGCAGCACCAGCATCAGATGGTCCGACTCGCGCAGCAGTTCGGCCTTGCTGACGTAGCGCGCGCCCAGCCCCTGTTCGATCTCTGCCGGCAGCTGGCTGCGGTTGTGATAGAGCACCGTCATGCCGAAGCCGGCGGCGCGGCGCGCCAGCGCCTGCCCGATGCGGCCCATGCCGAGGATGCCCAGCGTGCTGCCGTGCAGATCCATGCCGAGGAACATGTCGTAGGACCAGCGCTCCCATTTGCCGGCGCGCAAAAAGTGCTCGGACTCGGTGACGCGCCGCGCGGTCGCCATCAGCAGCGCCCAGCCGAAGTCGGCGGTGGTCTCGGTCAGCACGTCCGGCGTGTTGGTGGCGACGATGCCCGCCGCCGTCAGCGCCGGCAGGTCCAGATTGTTGTAGCCGACCGCCATGTTGCAGACCGCGCGCAGCTGCGGCAGCGCGCCGATCAAATCCGCGTCGATGCGATCGGCGGCATTGGAGAGCACGCCGGCCTTGCCGGCCAGGCGAGCCTTCAGCGCGGCGGCGTCGAGCGGCACGTCGGGCTGGTTGTGATCGACGTCGAAATACTGCGCGAGGCGTTCGATCACATCGGGGAAGATCGCCCGCGTGACCAGCACGGCGGGGCGCGAGGAAGCGGATTGCGGTTGCGGTTGCGGTTGCGAAGCCATCGTGTACCTCAGACGCGGAAGAACAGCAGGGTCATCACCCCGAACAGCGGCACCAGGATGCCGCAGGACCACAGCATATAACCGAAGAAGCTCGGCATGCGCACGCCGCGGTTCTCGGCGATCGCCTTGACCATCAGGTTCGGCGCATTGCCGATATAGGTGTTGGCGCCCATGAACACCGCGCCGGCCGAGATCGCCGCCAGCGTGGTGGCGTCGCGCGTCATCAGCGTGGCCGCGTCGCCGCCGGCGGTATTGAAGAACACCAGGTAGGTCGGCGCGTTGTCGAGGAACGACGACAGCAGGCCGGTGGCCCAGAAATACATGCCGTCGATCGGCTGGCCGTTGCTGTCGCTGACCGCGCGGATCACGCCGGCGAAGGCGCCGTCGGTGCCCGCCTTCAGCATCGCGATTACCGGGATGATCGTCAGGAAGATGCCGGCGAACAGCTTGCCGACTTCGAGAATCGGATCCCAGTTGAATTCGTTGCCGGCGCGCGCGCTGTGCGGCGTGATGGCCAGCGACACCAGCGCCACCACCACCAGCGCGACGTCGCGCACCAGCGCCTGCAGCGGCACCACCGTGCCCAGTACGTCGAATTCGGTGCCCGGCTTCCACAGGCCGCTCATCAGCACCAGCGCCATCACCGCCAGCAGCAGCGCGAAATTGGCCTTGCCCTCGATGCGGATGCCCGGCGAATCCGGCGTCGGATCGAGCCGCGGCGGCAGCTCTTCTTCGCGATTGAGAAAGTAGTAACGATCGACGAAATAGAAGATCGCCAGCAGCGCGGCGCACAGGAACAGCGTCTCGGGGAAGATGTGGCGCGTGGTCCAGAAGAATTCGACACCCTTCAGGAAGCCGAGGAACAGCGGCGGATCGCCCAGCGGCGTCAGCGAACCGCCGGCATTGGCGACCAGGAAGATGAAGAAGACCACGACGTGGGCGACATGGCGCCGGTTGTCGTTGGCGCGCAGCAGCGGCCGGATCAGCAGCATCGCCGCGCCCGTGGTGCCCATCACGCTGGCCAGGCAGGTGCCGAGTGCGAGGATGCCGGTATTGAGCTTCGGCGTGCCATGCAGATTGCCTTGCACGCAGATGCCCCCGGCGACGATATACAGCGCGCCGATCAGCACGATGAACGGAATGTACTCGGCCAGCAGCGCATGCACGACGTTGGCCGCCGCGGCATGCGTGCCGAAGGCCAGCGCGAACGGCACGAGGAACAGCAGGCCCCAGGCGGCCGCGACCTTGCCGAAGTGGTGATGCCAGAAGCGCGGCGCCAGCAGCGGGAACAGCGCGATCGACAGCAGGATGCCGGCGAACGGCAAGGCCCACAGCGGCCCCAGGGTGGCGCCGTCGAGCTCGGCGGCGCCGGCCAGCGCGGGGAACATCGCCAGCATGGCCGGCAGCGCCAGCCGGGGCGCGTTGATTACGCGCGGCGCGAAGGCGGACTGCATCGTGTTGGGTCTCCTGTCATTGGTCTTGTTCGAAACGGGATGCCCGCCTCCGTGCGAAGGCGGCGAGATGCAATGGGGTGAGAGGCCTGCAGCGGCGACGTCCCGCGTGCCGTGCCGCAGGCTCGCTCAGGCCTGTTCGACCAGCACCACGTGCACGCGATACGGTCCGTGCGCGCCGAGCACGATGGTCTGTTCGATATCGCCAGTACGGGACGGACCGCTGATGATGTTGGTCGCGCGCGGCAGCTCGCCGCGCTCGGCGCGCACCAGCGCGAAGGCTTCCTCGAGGTCGGCGACGATGCGCCCGGCGGGCACCACCGCGATATGGGTCTCGGGCAGCAGCGCGCCGGAGGCGAAGGTCTCCGGTCCGGACAGCAGCATCAGCGAACCGGTCTCGGCGATCGCGCAGAAGCACCCGGTGATGCCGACCAGGTCGCCATGCTCGCGGTCGGCCTGCGGATCGCGCAGCGGTGGCCGCGCTTCGACCGCGATGCCCTGTGCCTGCCAGTCGAGCGCACCGAGCGCCGGCCAGGCGACCGCGCGCGGCGGCAAGGCCAGCCCGCTCAGATAGTGCGCCACCGCCGCCGGCACGTCGGCCAGCGTGGCGACGCGCTCGACCGTCGAGGCCATCTTGCGCGCCTGCACGCTGAAGGCTTCGACCAGATCGCCGGCCACGCCGGGACGCGGCCCCTGCGGATGGCGCGCCAGATAGTCGGCCACCGCCTCGCGCTCGCCCCGGGTCGGTTGCGCCGGCCGCCCCTGGGCGGCACGGATACGGGCGAAGATGCGGTCGCGAGCGGAATCGGTATTCATGGTTCGGGCGATCGGAGTCGGGAGGCGGGAGCAGCGGGCATTATAAGTCCCCCTGCCCGCGCCCTTCGACGGAAAACGGCGCCAGGATCAGGCTGGCTCAGGCGGTCTCCACGCCGAACACCTGGCGCAGATAGCCGAGGTAGGCCGGGTCGTCGCACATCGTCTTCTCCGGCGTGTCCGACAGCTTGGCGACCGGCTGCCCATTGCAGCGGACCATCTTGATGACGATCTGCAGCGGCGTGTAACCCAGGTCGTTGGTCAGGTTGGTGCCGACACCGAACGCCAGCCGGCAGCGGCCGCCGAAGCGTTCATACAGCTCGATCACGCGCGGGATATTGAGGTTGTCGCTGAAGATCAGCGTCTTGCTGCGCGGATCGACGCGGTTCCTGGTGTAGTGCGCCAGCATCCGTTCGCCCCAGGCCACCGGATCGCCGGAGTCGTGCCGCACGCCGTCGAACAGCTTGCAGAAGTACAGATCGAAGTCGTTCAGGAAGGCGTCGAAGCCGTAGGTGTCCGACAGCGCGATGCCGAGGTCGCCGCGATATTCGCGCGCCCAGGTCTCGAGCGCGAACACCTGCGAATCGCGCAGCCGCGGCCCCAGCGACTGGCAGGCCTGCAGATATTCGTGCGCCATCGTGCCGAGCGGCGTCAGGTTGTGCTGGCGGGCGAAATGCACGTTGCTGGTGCCGGCCAGCTGCGGTCCGAGCAGCTGCTGCATCGAGGCCAGCACCTCGCCCTGCCAGTCGCGCGAGAAGCGGCGGCGCGTGCCGTAGTCGGCGATCACGCAGTCGTCGCGGCCCGGCATGCGCAGCAGCGCGAGCTTGTCGACCAGGCGGCGCCGGCCCTCTTCCCAGTCGGGCTGCGGCTGCGTATGGCGGAAGTACACCTCGTTGACGATCGCCAGCAGCGGCACCTCGAACAGGATGGTATGGAGCCACGGGCCGCGGATCGTGATGTCGATCTCGCCGGGGTGCGTCGGCGACGGGCGGACCGACACGTACTTGGCGTTGAGCTGGAACAGCCCGAGGAAATCGACGAAATCGCTCTTGATGAAGCGAAAGCCGCGCAGGTATTCCAGTTCGTCCTCGGTGAAGCGCAACTGGCACAGCAGTTCGATCTGCGCGCGGATCTCGTCCGCGTACGGCGTCAAATCCACGCCGGCATTGCGGCATTTGAAGCGGTACTCGACCTGGGCCGCCGGGAAATGATGCAGCACCACCTGCATCATCGTGAATTTGTAGAGGTCGGTGTCGAGCAGAGACTGGATGATCATGGCGTAACCCGCACAAGTGTGCCGAATCAGGCCCACATGCTACCCCATCGCGCGACCTCGTCGTGCATGGGGCCAATACAAGACCGTTGCGCATCGCACCGGCAAACCAGCACCCGATGACCGTGCGCCAATGCCGAACAGGCTCGCATAAAGAAATAAGAAAACTATCTGATTCGGCTATATAGGGCCGCTGTGCGGGACGAACGGGTCGGCTACAATACCGATCTTTGAAAGGCCGCGGTCGACGCTCGTCCCCGCGCGTGCGGGCGTTGTACGGGCACCAGTACCGACACAAGCGGCCAAAAACAGTCTCCCATCGAAGCCGATCCGTTTTCCTGGAACCGAAATGACTCACGTTGTCACCGAATCCTGCATCCGTTGCCGCTATACCGACTGCGTTGACGTGTGTCCGGTCGATTGTTTCCGCGAGGGCCCGAACTTCCTCGCGATCGATCCGGACGAGTGCATCGACTGCGCGGTGTGCGTCGCCGAGTGTCCGGTCAACGCGATCTATGCCGAGGAAGACGTGCCGGGCGACCAGCAGCAGTTCATCGAACTGAACGCCGAACTGGCCCGCAGCTGGCCTTCGATCACCAAGACCAAGGCCCCGCTGCCCGAGGCCGAGGAATGGAAGGACGCCACCGGCAAGCTGCAATACCTGGAGCGCTGAGCCGACGCGCCGGCCGCACCCACCCGATAGCGACAAAGAGAAAGCCGTCCCCACGCGCTTTCCCGCAATGCCGGGCACAGACCGTGCCCCCAAACGTATCAGGACGCATATGGACTTGAGCATCCCCAACCCCGTCGCGGACACCACCAACCAGGTCGGCGGCAACGCTGGCGGTGGCCAGCCCCTCGAAATCGACGCGCTGATCGTCGGCGCCGGTCCGGTCGGCCTGTTCCAGGTCTTCGAACTCGGCCTGCTCGAGATCAAGGCGCACGTGATCGACTCGCTGAAGGTCGTCGGCGGCCAGTGCGTCGAGCTGTATCCGGACAAGCCGATCTATGACATCCCCGCGGTACCGATCTGCACCGGCCAGGAGCTGACCGACAACCTGCTCAAGCAGATCGAGCCGTTCGAGCCGACCTTCCACCTCGGCCAGGAAGTCTCGGTGGTCGAGCGCCAGGAGGACGGCCGCTTCTTCGTCGAGACCTCGCTCGGCACCCGCTTCCTGACCAAGACCATCTTCATCGCCGCCGGCGTCGGTTCGTTCCAGCCACGCACGCTGAAGGTCGAGGGCCTGGACAAGTTCGACGGCAAGCAGCTGTTCTACCGCGTCAAGGATCCGAGCCGCTTCCACGGCCGCAATCTGGTGGTCGTCGGCGGCGGCGACTCGGCGCTGGACTGGACGCTGGATCTGGTCGGCAAGGCCGAGTCGGTGGTGCTGATCCACCGCCGCGACGGCTTCCGCGCCGCGCCCGCCTCGGTGGCGAAGATGAAGGAACTGTGCGAGCAGATGGAAATGCAGTTCATGGTCGGCCAGGTCACCGGCTACGAGGAAAAGGACGGCGTGCTGACCGAGATCAAGGTCACCGGCGGCGACGGCGTGACGCGCCGCATGCCGCTGGACGATCTGCTGGTATTCTTCGGCCTGTCGCCGAAGCTCGGCCCGATCGCCGAATGGGGCCTGGACCTGGAGCGCAAGCAGATCAAGGTCGATACCGAGAAGTTCGAGACCAACATCCCGGGCATCTTCGCGGTCGGCGACATCAACACCTATCCGGGCAAGAAGAAACTGATCCTGTCGGGCTTCCACGAGGCCGCGCTGGCCGCCTTCGGCGCCGCGCCGTACATCTTCCCCGAGAAGAAGATCCACATGCAGTACACGACGACCTCGCCGAAGCTGCACAAGATCCTCGGCGTCGAATCGCCGGTGTTCGACTGAGCGATTTCGCGATCGGATGACGAACCAGAAAACCGCCTTCGGGCGGTTTTTTGTTGCGCCCCGCAAATTCTTCTTGGCATTCGCGGCGCTCGCCGTCTATAATGCGCCCCTCGCCAACGCACATTCGCGGCACCGGATCGGCCCCACGGCTTCCGACCCAACGAATGGGCAGGCAAGCCGGACACTTCGGCGCAACGTTTGGCGGATGACGCAACGACAACAAAATGTCGAAACGTTGTTGACGAAGTAACGAGAAACTGGCTATAATCCTTTTCTCAGCTGTTCCCCGATAGCTCAGTCGGTAGAGCGACGGACTGTTAATCCGCAGGTCCCTGGTTCGAGCCCAGGTCGGGGAGCCAAAGAATAAAAGGCCCGCCATCCGAGATGGCGGGCCTTTTCACTGGTGCGCTGGCATCTTGCGTGACCGACGTCGTCGCGACTCGCACGCCCACCCTTCCGGTCCACTGCCCCGCCACGCTTGCGGGGTTTTGCCAACACCCAGCTCCGCGGGTATCGGCAGCGAGCGCAGGCTCGAGGCTGCCGAGGCTCACCGTTCCACCCCGCCGCAGCAGCGGCACCCCGAAGGACACGCTTTGACCAAGATCGTTTTGAAGCCGGGCGAACCGGTTGATGTCGCCATGCGGCGATTCCGCCGGGCCATTCTGCAAAATGGCCTGATCGTCGAACTGAAGAGCCGCACGGCCTACGAGAAGCCGACGACCGAGCGCAAGCGCAAGAAGAAGGCCGCCGAGTCGCGCCTGCGCAAGCGTCTGCGCATGCAGATGCTGCCGAAGAAGATGTACTGAGCCTCTTCGACTGCCGGGGAGTCCCGCGGGCGCGGCGCATCGCCCACCGCGTGACCCCCTGCCGCTCTTCCCTGCCTGGGAGCGCCCCCTCGTCCAGCCTTCTGGCCGACGACACCCGCTGCGCCACCCATCCCGCCAGCCGATATCGGGCACCTGCCCCGGCTGCTACATTACGTTCCTGTTGTCTCGCCTCAGGAACCGTTTCCGCATGTCTTCCCGCACGCCTTTCCGTCCGTCATCCAGTCTGACGACCGGTCGGTCGCCATGGCGCCTTGCGTTCTGGCTGTGCCTGTGCGCCGTGCTGACGCTGGCGCTGATGCCGCCGGCCGCGCCGATGCCGACCACCGGCTGGGACAAGAGCAATCATCTGCTGGCCTTTGCCACGCTTGGCGTGCTCGGATGGCGCGCCTATCCGTCGCGGCCCTGGCTCGTGCCGATCGGCTTGCTGGTTTATGGCGGACTGATCGAGTGGCTGCAGTCGATGACGCCCTATCGCTCCGCCGACGCGATCGACGTGCTGGCCGACGGGCTCGGCCTGGCGCTGGGCTGGCTGCTGCACGGGCTGGTGCGTTCGCTGATGCGCCGCCTGCGGGCCGGACGCACGGCCTAGCAGCCGCGACCGGTACCGCGACAGGACAGACAGGCGCAGCACCGCGCCGCTTGTGCTGCGGCGCGCCAAGGACCGATCGCAGGGGGATCGGCATAATGGCGGGATTGCGCCAGGCGCGCTTCACCGGAACGCTGCGTTGACTGCCATTCTCGAGTTGCGCCACGTGCGCAAGCAATACGGCGATACCGTCGTCGTCGACGATCTGAGCCTGCAGGTGCAGCGCGGCCAATGCTTCGGCCTGCTGGGCCCCAACGGCGCCGGCAAGACCACCACGCTGCGCCTGCTGCTGGGGCTGACCACGCCGGCCTCCGGCGAGCTGACGCTGTGCGGCGAACCGGTTCCCGCACGCGCGCCGCAGGCCCGCATGCGCGTCGGCGTGGTGCCGCAGTTCGACAATCTGGACCCGGACTTCACCGTGGTCGAGAACCTGCGCATCTTCGGCCGCTACTTCGGCCTGCCAGCCGCCGAGATCGAACGGCGCGTGCCGATGCTGCTCGAATTCGCCCGCCTGGAAAACCGCGCCGACGCGCATGTGCGTGACCTGTCCGGCGGCATGCGCCGGCGCCTGACCGTGGCGCGTGCGCTGATCAACGATCCGGACCTGCTGGTGATGGACGAGCCGACCACCGGGCTCGATCCGCAGGCGCGCCATCTGATCTGGGACCGGCTCAAGTCGCTGCTGGCCGCCGGCAAGACCATCCTGCTGACCACGCATTTCATGGAGGAGGCCGAGCGGCTGTGCAACTATCTGTGCGTGATCGACGGCGGCCGCAAGATCGCCGAAGGCAAGCCGCACGAGCTGATCGACCGGCAGATCGGCTGCGACGTGGTCGAGGTCTATGGCGAGGAGCTGGACGCGCTGCGCGAGCGGCTGGCGCCGCTGGCCGAGCGCACCGAGAAGAGCGGCGAGACGCTGTTCTGCTACGTGCGCGAGCCCGAACCGCTGCTGGCCGCGCTGCACGGCAATGGCGGCATCCGCTATCTGCATCGTCCGGCCAATCTGGAGGATGTGTTCCTGAAGCTGACCGGCCGCGAGATGCGGGATTGATCGCCATCCACCCACCCGCCCGCGACGCACCGAACCATCGAGAGAAACCATGAGCGAACGAGACCCGGACCCGTGCAACGACGGCAAGCTGGCCACCGCGGCGGCCCCGGCCGGCGGCGCGACCGTTGCCGCGCGGCGCTATCCGCAGCCGCTGTGGCCGCTGAACCTGCGCAACTGGACCATGGTCTGGTACCGCAACTACCGCGTCTGGCGCAAGCTGGCGATCCCTTCGATGATCGGCAACCTGGCCGATCCGATGATCTATCTGTTCGGCCTCGGGCTGGGGCTGGGACTGCTGGTCGGACGCGTCGACGGCGTCTCTTACATCGCCTTCCTGGCCGCCGGCACCACCGCCTCCAGCGTGATGATGTCGGCCAGCTTCGAATCGATGTATTCGGCGTTCTCCCGCATGCACGTGCAGCGCACCTGGGAGGCCATCATGCATGCGCCGCTGACGCTGGGCGACGTGGTGCTCGGCGAGGTGCTGTGGGCCGCCAGCAAGGCGGTGCTGTCCGGCGTGGCGATCATGCTGGTGGCCAGTGCGCTCGGCTATGCGCAGATGCCCAACGCGCTGCTGGCGCTGCCGGTGATCGCGCTGGCGGGCATCGCCTTCGCCAGCCTCGCGATGATCGTCACCGCGCTGGCGCCCAGCTACGACTTCTTCATGTTCTACCAGACGCTCGTGATGACGCCGATGCTGCTGCTGTCGGGCGTGTTCTTCCCGCTGGAACAACTGCCGCCCGGCGTGCAGTCCGCCACGCAGGCGCTGCCGCTGGCGCACGCGGTGGCGCTGATCCGGCCGCTGATGCTGGACCGCCCGGTCGAGCAGGTCGGGTTGCATCTGGCGGTGCTGGCCGCCTATGCGGCGGTGGCGCTGGTGGTAGCGCTGATGCTGCTGCGCCGGCGGATGCTGCGCTGAGGCGGGACACCTTCGGCGTCGTTCCCGCGCAGGCGGGAACCTAGCGTCGTGGATAGCCACCGGGTCCCAGCCTGCGCGGGGACGACGACTGGCTGAAAGCAAAAAGCCGGCCCCAGGGCCGGCTTTTGTTCTTGCTGGCCAGCGAGCCGGGATCAGTCGCGCAGCCCGCGCAGCAGATCCGCCTTCAGGTCCTCGACCGACTCCAGCCCCACCGCCATGCGGATCAGGCCCTCGCCGATGCCGGCCGCGGCCTTGGCCTCGGGGCTGACGCGCGCGTGCGTGGTGGTGTACGGATGGGTCACCGTGGTGCGCGTGTCGCCCAGGTTGCCGGTGATCGAGCACAGCCGCGTGCTGTCGATCACGCGCCAGGCATTGGCGCGCTGCTGTTCCGGCGTCGCGCCCTTCAGTTCGAACGACACGATCGCACCGCCGCCGCTCTGCTGGCGCATCGCGATCTCGTGCTGCGGGTGCGACTTCAGCGCGGGGTGATAGACGCGCGCCACCGCCGGATGCGATTCGAGGAACTGGGCCAGCGCCAGCGCACTGGCCGAATGGCGCTCCATGCGGATCGCCAGCGTCTCCATGCCCTTGAGCATGACCCAGGCGTTGAAGGCCGACAGCGTCGGGCCGGCGGTCCGCACGAAGGGGAACACCTTGCCCATGATGAAGTCGTGCTTGCCCAGCACCGCGCCACCCAGCACGCGCCCCTGGCCGTCGATATGCTTGGTCGCCGAATGCACGACGATGTCGGCGCCCAAGCGCAGCGGCTGCTGCAGCGCCGGCGAGCAGAAGCAGTTGTCGACCACCAGCAGCGCGCCGGCATCGTGCGCGATCTCGGCCACCGCCGCGATGTCGGCGACCTCGGTCAGCGGATTCGACGGCGTCTCCAGGAAGAACAGCCTGGTATTGGGCCTGACCGCGGCGCGCCAGCCGGCCAGGTCGGTGCCGTCGACAAAGGTGGTCTCGACGCCGAACCTCGAGAAGATGTTCGAGAACAGCGTCATCGTCGAGCCGAAGATCGCGCGCGAGCTGACCAGATGGTCGCCCGCCTGCATCGACGACAGCACCACCGACAGGATCGCGCTCATGCCCGAGGCGGTCGCCATGCAGGCCTCCGCGCCTTCGAGCGCGGCCAGCCGCTGCTGGAACATGCTGACGGTCGGATTGGTGAAGCGCGAGTAGGTATAGCCCTGTTCCGAGTTGGCAAAGCGCTCGGCGGCCTCGGCGGCGCTGCCGAAGCAGAAGCTCGACGTCAGGTACATCGCCTCCGAATGCTCCATGAACTCGCTGCGCAGCGTGCCGGCGCGCACGCCGAGCGTATCAATGCCGAGGGAGTCGAGGTCGAGCGGTTCGTTCATGGTCGGGAATTCGTGGGTAGTGATGGACTGGCTCCCCTCTCCCGCTCGCGGGAGAGGGGTTGGGGGAGAGGGTAAAGGGCGCTCGCCATGCCAACGTCATCGGTAACGACAAGCGCCCCGCCCCCGCCCCCTCCCGCGAGC
>NZ_AMPR02000459.1:0-16854 GCF_000307735.3 Cupriavidus sp. HPC(L)
CAGCGCGGCGTTGTCCGGCTCCACCGCGCGGGCGAAGCGCACATTGCTGCGCGTATACTCGTGGGCGCAATAGACCCGGGTCTCGGCGGGCAGCGCGGCCAGCTTGTCGAGCGAGGCCAGCATCTGTGCCGGCGTGCCCTCGAACAGCCGCCCGCAGCCGCTGGCGAACATCGTGTCGCCGCAGAACACTACGGGCCCGATGCCGGGCAGGTCGCCGGTGTAGGCGATATGCCCGGCGGTGTGGCCGGGCACCTCGAGCACCCGCAGCCGCAGCGCCGGCGCCTTCAGCTCGACCTCGTCGCCCTCGCGCACCGCGCGGGTACGATGGCCGATGCGCTCGGCGGCCGGCCCGATCACCGGCGTCGGTTCGCCGTCGGGTCCGGCCGGATACGCGGCCAGCAGGTCGGCCACGCCGCCCTGGTGATCGGCATGGTGGTGGGTGATTACAATGGCGCCCAGGACCAGCCCCGTCCGCGCCAGATAGGCGAGCACCGGCGCGGCGTCGCCCGGATCGACCACGGCGGCGGCATGACCGTCGTCGATCGCCCAGATATAGTTATCCTGGAAAGCGGGGATCGGCTCCACCCTCAACATACGTGCTCCTATGTCCAAGCGTCCGATTATAGATTGGGAAAACTGGCTGGCCTCCCCGCCCGGCCAGTACATGCTGCGCTGGGAGGAAGGCCAGTACGACCGCACCGTGGCCGACATCTTCGGCTACCACGCGGTCCAGCTCGGCATGCCGGTGCTGGACACGCTGCGCGAGAACCGCATGCCGTTCGGCGCGCTCGCGCTGGACGCCCGCAGCGGCCCGCACGGTCCGCGCGCCGCGGAAACCGGCATCGCCCCCGGCCCGCAGCTGCTGTGCCGCTTCGACGAACTGCCCTTCGATACGCAGAGCCTGGACCTGGTCACGCTGCCCCATGTGCTCGAATTCTCCGAGGATCCGCACGAGGTGCTGCGCGAGGTCTCGCGCGTGCTGATGCCCGAGGGACGCGTGGTGGTGTCCTGCTTCAACCCGATGAGCCTGTGGGGCGCGCGGCAGGGCCTGAACCGGCTCGGCGCCGATCCCTTCCTGCCGACCGACGCCCAGTCGATCGGGTTCGTCCGCATCAAGGACTGGCTCAAGCTGCTCGGCTTCGATATCATCCGCGGCCGCTTCGGCTGCTATTGCCCGCCCTACCGCACCGACCGCTGGCTGCAGCGGGCCGCCTTCATGGAGAAGGCCGGCGATCGCTGGTGGCCAATCTTCGGCGCGGTCTATATGCTGTCGGCGGTCAAGCGCGTGCGCAACATCCGCCTGGTCGGGCCCGCCTGGAAGACGCCCAAGGCCGCGCTGGCCCCGGTGGCGGCGCCGGTCGCCACGCCGAACGGCACGCACGGCAAGTCCCCCGACGAAGAGAAGACGTGAGGCGCGCGCCCCAACCTGCCTGACCAGCCCATTCCCGAGCACCGCCCGCTCGGACCGATTCCAACCCGTTCGCCCCGGCGGACACCCGGCGCCGGCGACGTCCCGCTGCACCGGTTCCCACCGTTCATCGATGCAAGAAGTCACGATCTATTCCGATGGCGCCTGCAAAGGCAATCCCGGCCCCGGCGGCTGGGGCGCCGTGCTGCTCGCCAATGGCCACGTCAAGGAGCTGTTCGGCGGCGAGGCCAATACCACCAACAACCGGATGGAGCTGACCGCCGTCATCGAGGCGTTGCGCGCGCTGAAGCGGCCTTGCAAGGTGCAGGTCTGGACCGATTCGCAGTATGTGCAGAAGGGCATCTCCGAATGGATCCGCGGCTGGAAGGCGCGCGGCTGGAAGACCGCGGAGAAGAAGCCCGTCAAGAACGCCGACCTGTGGCAGGCGCTCGACGCCGCCGCGGCCGAGCACGACATCTCGTGGCACTGGGTACGCGGCCACAACGGCCACCCGGGCAACGAACGGGCCGATGCGCTGGCCAATCGCGGTGTCGCCTCGCTCACCGGCGCCCAGGTTGAGTAGAATGCCCGCCATGCGACAAATCGTACTGGACACCGAAACCACGGGCCTGAACGCCGCCACCGGCGACCGGCTGATCGAAATCGGCTGCGTCGAGCTGGTCAACCGGCGGCTCACCGGACGCAACCTGCATTTCTATATCAACCCGGAGCGCGACATCGACGCCGGCGCGATCGCGGTGCACGGGCTGACGGTCGAATTCCTGGCGGACAAGCCCAAGTTCGCCGAGGTGGTCCACGAGATCCGCGATTTCGTGCAGGACGCCGAGCTGATCATTCACAACGCCGCGTTTGACCTCGGGTTCCTCGACATGGAATTCCAGTTGCTCGGCCTGCCGCCCTTCCGCAAGCATGTGGGAAGCGTGATTGATACGCTGCTCGAAGCGCGCCAGATGTTCCCCGGCAAGCGCAACTCGCTCGACGCGCTGTGCGAACGGCTCGGCGTCAGCAATGCGCATCGGACGCTGCACGGCGCACTGCTGGATGCGGAGCTGCTGGCCGAGGTCTATCTGGCGATGACGCGCGGCCAGAACTCGCTGGTGATCGACATGATGGACGCCAGCGCGGGCGCGGGGCCGGCCGCGGTTGCCGCCACCGACCTGTCGGCGCTGCGCCTGCCGGTGCTGGAACCGACCGAGGACGAACTGGCGGCGCACGCCGCGGTGCTGAAGGAGCTGGACAAGGCCAGCGGCGGCAAGACGGTATGGCAGGAGGCGCCGCAGCTGGAAGAGGCGGCATGACGCCTGACCGCGAGCCGGGAGCCAGGGTCCGGAGGCAAAAAATTCGCCGAAGGGCTTTACAAGATACAAAGGTCCTGACATAATCTCGCTTTCTCTGCTGCACGGCAGTTTCAAGCGCAGTAGCAGGGGTGGTTAGCTCAGCGGTAGAGCACTGCCTTCACACGGCAGGGGTCACAGGTTCAATCCCTGTACCACCCACCAGATTCGCGGGACACCGCATGAAAAAGGCCCTCAGACGAACGTCGAGGGCCTTTTTCTTTTGGTCTTGATTTGGCCTTGATTTTGCCCTGATCCACCTCAAGGCACCCATCCCGGCAATTCTGCCGCCTGCCGTATCCAGTCCCCCACCCGCTTCTCGTCGATCTCGTCGGTTTGGTAAATGTCGAGATACCGCGTATCCGGGTCCTTCGATTCCCCGGGCGGCAGCGGGCGCAGCGACGATCCTTTGAAAAAGGCCACCTTCACGTACCGCGTGAAGCAGTGGAAGCTGAGAAACCAGCCCTGCCCCTCCACGCCATAGAACGGCGAATTCCATTTCACCGCCTTGCGGACGTCCGGCACGGTGCGCACGATCAGCGCGTCAAGCTTTTCGCCGACCTCACGCTTCCAGTCCGGCATGGCGGCGATGTAGGCCTGCA
Source organism: Cupriavidus sp. HPC(L) (assembly GCF_000307735.3). Classification (NCBI taxonomy): domain Bacteria; kingdom Pseudomonadati; phylum Pseudomonadota; class Betaproteobacteria; order Burkholderiales; family Burkholderiaceae; genus Cupriavidus; species Cupriavidus sp. HPC(L). Next base: position 3,366 of record NZ_AMPR02000459.1, read on the forward strand.
CCGGGGCATCGCCGTCGCCCTTCGGGATCTGCGGATTGCCGCCCGACAGCAGGACCGGCTTGCCGTCGGCGGGCGGCTTATGCGCCGATTTATTGGCCGATTTCTGGGCCGATTTCTGGGCCGATTTCTGGGCCGATTTCTGGGCCGATTCGTCGGCCGGTTTTGCCGGGGAGTTTCTTGCCGGCTTCGCCGCGGCGTTCACCGGTTTCGCAGGCGTTTTGTTCGTTGCCATCGTATTCACCCCCAACGTCACAAGTCGAGCCTGTCAAGGACGGGCCTGGACGGCCGGCCGCTGAACCGGACCGATCCTATGTCGAATGCCGGCCGTCAACAACCACCGGCGCCGTCTGGCCCCATTCGCGGGAAAGCGCAATACCCCACCAATCGGGAATAGCAGGCGCCGCCGGCAGCCTCTAGGATTGCCGCGCCCCGGTGCAATGCCGGGGCGCCATCCCGATAGAACAACAAAGACAACCCTTCGAGAATTCCATGAACAAGACCCTGCTGATTGCTTCCATGGCACTGGCCCTCGCCGCTTGCGGCGGTGGCGGTGGCGACGACGACGGCCCCGCGCCGCAACCGGCCACCTCCCCCGCCGAAGGCCTGTACACGGGCAAGACCTCGGCGAACCAGGACATCGCCGGCCTGGTGCTCGACGACGGCACCTACTACGTGATCTACACCTCGTTGGCGCCGGTCTCGCTCGGCGTGATCCAGGGCAAGCTCAGTGCCGCCAATGGCAACTTCTCGTCGAACGACGGCAAGGACTTCAGCGTGACGTCGCGTGGCATTTTCGATGTGGCCATCAACGGCACCTACGCGACCAAGGGCAATCTGAATGGCACGGTGCGCTATCCGGCGACGGGCCAGACCGCGACCTTCACCAGCACCTACGACAAGAACTACGAGCTGACGCCGTCGCTGGCGACGCTGGCCGGCACCTACAGCGGCACCTCGGTCATTCCCGAGGGCGGCGAATCGGCGACGATCACCGTCGCCACCTCCGGCACGATCAGCGGCGCGGGCGCATCCGGCTGCCGCATTGAAGGCGCCGCCAAGCCGCGCGCGCGCGGCAACGCCTACGACATCACCGTGACCTTCGGTCCGTCCCCGTGCGCCCGTCCGGGGCAGAAGATGAGCGGCGTCGCATATTACAGCGCGGAGGATCGCAGCCTGATCGCAACCGGCACGACTTCTGACCGGTCGGCAGGCGTGCTATTCGTCGGCACGCGGTAAGCCGACAGGCGCCATGCCGCCAATCCCATCGGCGGCATGGCGTCATCCTCGATCATGGCCGGACACGCCGACACTCAAATCTTCATGAATAGCGGATTGTCGTATCGCTGATACGACAATCGAACTCGACCGCCCCCGGAGCCGCTGCCGCTGACGTTATAGACCTGACGGCAAGGCATGCATCCCCGCCGCAGGCGCAGCCATCACGCCGCCGCCAGTCACCTGATCAATCGCCCCGATCACCTCCGGCACATCCGGCACCACGCCTTCATTGCCGATCGACACCGCGCGGCCCGGCTCGAAAATACCGAAGTGCTCGCACGACGTCGCGGTAAACAGCATCACCGAGGGCTTGCCTAGTGCATGGGCGAGGTGGACGAAGCCGGTGTCCGTACCGATCACCAGGTCCGCGGCGGCGACGCGCTGGGCGCATTCGGTGATCGTCATCCTGGGCAGCACCTCGGCGTCCGGGATGCCGCGGGCCAGCACTTCGGATTGCTCCTTTTCCGCGGGGGAGCCCCAGGGCAGCTGCACGCGATAGCCGCGGGCGTTCAGCTCGCGGCCGACCGCGATCCAGCGTTCCGGCGGCCATTTCTTGATCTCCAGCGAGGTCGCGTGGAACAGCATCGCGCGCGGCACGCCGTCGGTATTGAGTGGCGCGGCCGGAGCCGGGATGCGCAGTTCGTAGTGTTCCTTCGGGTCGAGCTCGTAACCGAGCGCCTTGGCGGCGACCAGGCGCATCTTGTGGCGGGCGGTGGCGTCGCCATGCGGCGCGAAGATGTCGGTATAGAACATCTCGGCACGCGCTTCTCCCAGGTGCCTGGCGGCATAGCCGAAGCGGCGGCGGGTGCGGGCCAGCCAGCCGACGATGGCGCTCTTGTAGACGCCGTGCACGTCCAGTACCACGTCGTACTTCTCACGGCGCAGTTCGCGCACCGCGGCGAGGATCGCACGCAGGTCCTTCCATTGCTTGGACTTCTTGTAGCCGCGCAGCGGAGGCGCGATCACGCGGTCGACGCCGACCGTCCAGCGCGGGATATCGGCGCAGGAGGCATCGGCGACCCAGTCGATCTTGGCCTCGGGATAGGCGTGCCGCAGATCCCAGATCAGCGGCAGCGTGTGCGCCATATCGCCGAGGGAGGTGATCTTGATAACCAGGATGCGCTTCATGGGTGCAGGAGCGGGCCTTTGCCGCGGGGCTGGATTTTGCGAAGGCCGTAGTATGCACCAGAGGCTGGGCGGGGGGCGTGTCCGAAGGTAACCGGGGAAATTTGAAGCCGGGCGTGCGGTGGTTGCCCTCTCCCCGGCCCTCTCCCCGGCCCCTCTCCCGCACGCGGGAGAGGGAGAACTGCTGTGGGCCGGTCAGCCGGCCCACCCCATCACCGCACCTTGCCCTCCTTCCACGCCTGCAGCAGCTTCTCGTAGGCGATGGTCTCGCCCTTGGGCTTCTCGTTGGCCAGCTTCTTCCACGGCGCGTGCTCGTCGGACAGCCACTTGGCCGCATCGCCCTTGGGGTTCAGCTTGGGCGCGCAGGTCGCCATGCCCGCGCGCTGCAGCCGCGCCATCACCTGGTCCATTTCCTCGGCCAGGCTGTCCATCGCGGCCTGCGGGGTCTTCTCGCCGGTCACCGCGGTCGCGACGTTCTTCCACCACAGCTGGGCGAGCTTCGGATAGTCGGGGACGTTGGTGCCGGTCGGCGTCCATGCCACGCGCGCCGGACTGCGATAGAACTCGATCAGCCCGCCGTACTTGGCCGCGTTCTTGGTCAGGTACTCGTGGTTGATGTCGCTGTCGCGAATGAACGTCAGCCCGGTCAGCGACTTCTTCAGCGACACGGTCTTCGAGGTCACGAACTGCGCATAGAGCCAGGCGCCCGCGAGGCGGTTCGGGTCGGTCTTCTTGAAGAAGGTCCACGAGCCCACGTCCTGGTAGCCGTTCTGCATCCCCTGCTTCCAGTACGGGCCATACGGCGACGGCGCCATGCGCCACTTCGGCGAGCCGTCCGCGTTGACCACCGGCAGCCCCTTCTTGGTCATGTCGGCGGTGAAGGCCGTGTACCAGAAGATCTGCTGCGCGACCTGCCCTTGCGCCGGCACCGGGCCGGCCTCGGAGAAGGTCATGCCCATGGCCTGCGGCGGCGCGTACTTCTTCATCCAGTCGACGTACTTGGTCAGCGCATAGACCGCGGCCGGGCTGTTGGTGGCGCCGCCGCGCGCAACCGAGGCGCCGACCGGCGTGCACTTGTCCGCGGCCACGCGGATGCCCCACTCGTCGACCGGCATGCCGTTGGGCAGCCCCTTGTCGGCTGTGCCGGCCATCGACAGCCAGGCATCGGTGAAACGCCAGCCCAGCGACGGGTCCTTCTTGCCATAGTCCATATGGCCGTAGACCTTCTTGCCGTCGATCTCCTTGACGTCGTTGGTGAAGAAGTTGGCGATGTCCTCGTAGGCCGACCAGTTGGTCGGCACGCCGAGGTCGTAGCCATACTTGGCCTTGAACTTCTCCTGCAGGTCCTTGCGCGCGAACCAGTCGGCGCGGAACCAGTAGAGATTGGCGAACTGCTGGTCCGGCAGCTGGTAGAGCTTGCCGTCCGGCGCGGTGGTGAACTTGGTGCCGATGAAGTCCTTGATGTCGAGATCGGGATTGGTAAATTCCTTGCCGGCGCCGTTCATGTAGTCGGTCAGCGGCAGGATTGCGCCATAGCGGTAGTGCGTACCGATCAGGTCCGAATCTGAGATCCAGCCGTCGTAGATCGACTTGCCCGACTGCATCGACGTCTGCAGCTTCTCGACCACGTCGCCTTCCTGGATCAGGTCGTGATTGACCTTGATGCCGGTGATCTCCTCGAACGCACGCGCCAGCGTCTTGGCCTCGTACTCGTGCGTGGTGATCGTCTCGGACACCACGTTGACCTGGGTCACGCCCTTGGCCTTGAGCTTGGCGGCCGCGTCGATGAACCACTTCATCTCGGCCAGCTGCTTGTCCTTCGATAGCGAGGACGGCTGGAACTCGCTGTCGATCCATTTCTTGGCCTCGGCCTCTCCGGCCCAGGCGGCATGGCCGCAGGCGAGCGCGGCGGCCACCGCCACCAGCTTCACCGCTAGCCTTGCCCGTTGCTTCAGCGCTGTCATCGATGTCTCCTCGAATGGCCCTTCCCGAAAGCGTTGCGGGTCGCGGCCGGGGAAGGATTGAGCCGCGCTACCTGCGAATACCAACCAGACGCACCTCTGAACCACAGCGAACAACCCCGGGGATCACCCATGAACTCACCCGGAAATCACCCGGAAAATCACCCGGAGATCACCCCTTGCGCATCACCAGCGCCAGCACCGCCATCGACACGACGAAGCTGATCCACACGGACGGCTCCTCCGGCAGCGAGAACCAGTTCATCATCGCCTCGCCCAGTCCGACCCAGGCCAGGTTGATCCATGCCGCGCACATCAGGCCGATGAACAGCCGGTCGCCGCGCGTGGTCGCGATCGGCAGCCAGCCCTTGCGCAGGCGCGTCGGCGAGCGCAGCTCCCAGATCGTCATGCCGATCAGCATCAGCACCACGCAGACGAAGAACACCGCGACCGGCGTGGTCCACACCATCCAGCCGAACATCGCCGTCGTTTCCATCGCCACCCCCGCTCAGACGCGGCCCATCGCGAAGCCCTTCGCGATGTAGTGCCGCACGAACCAGATCACGATGCCGCCGGGCACGATCGTCAGCACACCGGCGGCGGCCAGCACGCCCCAGTCCATGCCCGAGGCGGAGACCGTGCGGGTCATCGTCGCCACGATCGGCTTGGCGTCGACCGAGGTCAGCGTGCGCGCCAGCAGCAGCTCGACCCAGCTGAACATGAAGCAGAAGAACGCCGCGACGCCGACGCCGGCCTTGATCAGCGGCAGGAAGATCGTCAGGAAGAAGCGCGGGAACGAATAGCCGTCGACATAAGCGGTCTCGTCGATCTCGCGCGGCACGCCCGACATGAAGCCCTCCAGGATCCACACTGCCAGCGGCACGTTGAACACCAGGTGGGCGAGCGCGACGCCCAGGTGCGTGTCCATCAGCCCGACGCTGGTATAGAGCTGGAAGAACGGCAGCAGGAACACCGCCGGCGGCGTCATCCGGTTGGTCAGCAGCCAGAAGAACACATGCTTGTCGCCGATGAACTGGTAGCGCGAGAACGCATACGCGGCCGGCAGCGCCACGGTGACCGAAATCACGGTGTTCAGCGCGACATAGATCAGCGAGTTGATATAACCGGAGTACCACGACGAATCGGTGAAGATCGTGCGGTAGTGCTCCAGCGTGAATTGCGCCGGCCACAGCGACAGCGTCGACAGGATCTCGTCGTTGGTCTTGAACGACATGTTGAGCATCCAGTAGATCGGCAGGATCGCGAAGACCAGATAGACCAGCAGGAAAGCGGCGCGCCACCAGCCGCCACGCGAGGCCGGATCATGCATGGGGAACCTCCTCGGCGACGGTGCCCGCGCGCTGCATCCAGTTGTACAGCACGAAACACAGCAGCAGGATGATCAGGAAATAGACGATCGAGAACGCCGCGGCCGGACCCAGATCGAACTGCCCTACCGCCTTCTGCGTCAGGTACTGCGACAGGAACGTGGTGGCGTTGCCCGGCCCGCCGCCGGTCAGCACGAACGGCTCGGTATAGATCATGAAGCTGTCCATGAAGCGCAGCAGCACCGCGATCATCAGCACACCCCGCAGCTTGGGCAGCTGGATATGGCGAAACACCGCCCAGCGCGAGGCGCCGTCGATCTGCGCGGCCTGGTAGTAGGCGTCGGGAATCGCGCGCAGGCCGGCGTAGCACAGCAGGCCGACCAGCGGCGTCCAGTGCCAGACGTCCATCACCAGCACCGTCAGCCACGCGTCGAGCGCGTTGCCGGTGTAGTTGTAGTCGAAGCCGAGCCCGGCCAGCGCGGCGCCGAGCAGGCCGATGTCGGTGCGGCCGAAGATCTGCCAGATCGTGCCGACCACGTTCCACGGAATCAGCAGCGACAGCGCGACGATCACCAGCACCGCCGACGCCTTCCAGCCGCGCGCCGGCATCGACAGCGCCAACAGGATGCCGAGCGGAATCTCGACCAGCAGCACCGCCAGCGAGAAGCCGAGCTGCCGCAGCAGCGCGTCGTGCAACTCGCCGTCGCGCAGCACCGCGCGGAACCATTCGGTGCCGACGAACACGCGCCGCTCCGGCGAGATGATGTCCTGCACCGAGTAGTTGACGATGGTCATCAGGGGCAGGATCGCCGAGAACGCGACGCAGACCACCACCGGCAACACCAGCAGCCACGCCTTCTGGTTGATCGGCTTCATCGGACCAGCTCCTCGTCGACGTAAAAGCAGGTATGGCGGTGGAACACCGAGAACCACGCGGTCTCGCCGGGCCGCAGCGCGGCGGCCTCGTCGCCGAGCCGGGCGCGCAGCAGCGGCGCGCCATCGGCGCTGTCGATGCTCTTGCCATGGGCACCGCTGTCGTGCAGCCGCGCGGCGGCGATCCAGTAGGTGCCGATGTCCTGCGCGCGTTCGATCACCGCGGGCACCGCCTGCTCGTCGTCGGAGCGCGCCGGCCGCAGATATTCGGGGCGCACGCCGATCTTGAAGGTGCCGGCCGCCTGCAGCCGCTGCACGAGGGCATCATCCGCCGGCGGCGCATACCGCCGTCCGGCCAGTTCGATCCAGCCGTCGCGCCAGCGCGCCGGCAGGAAGTTCATGCCGGGCGAGCCGATGAAATGGCCGACGAACGTATGGGCCGGCCGCTCGAACAGCGCATCGGCGGTACCGACCTGCACGGCCTTGCCGCGCGACATGACCACCACCTGATCGGCGAAGGTCAGCGCCTCGGTCTGGTCGTGCGTGACATAGATCAGCGTCAGATGGAATTCGCGGTGGATCTGCTTGAGCTTGCGCCGCAGCTGCCATTTGAGGTGCGGGTCGATCACGGTCAACGGCTCGTCGAACAGGATCGCCGCGACGTCGTGACGCACCAGCCCGCGCCCCAGCGAGATCTTCTGCTTGGCATCGGCCGACAGGCCGCTGGCCTGGCGATCGAGCACGGCCGACAGGTCCAGCATCTCGGCCACCTGCCCCACGCGCTCGCGCACCTGGGCCTGCGGCACGCCGCGGTTGCGCAGCGGAAAGGCGAGGTTCTGGCCGACGGTCATGGTGTCGTAGATCACCGGGAACTGGAACACCTGCGCGATATTGCGCGCCTGCGGCGAGTCGCCGGTGACGTCGCGGCCATCGAACGACACGGTGCCCTGCGACGGCCGCAGCAGGCCCGAGATGCAGTTCAGCAACGTGGTCTTGCCGCAGCCCGAGGGCCCCAGCAGCGCATAGGCGCCGCCGTCGTCGAAGGTAAAGCGCAGCGGCAGCAGCGCATAGTCCTCGTCGCTGCGCGGATTGGGGCCGTAGGCATGGGCCAGGTCCAGGTCGATGCGCGCCATGGCCTCAGTTCCCCTGCCCGTTGGCGCGCCGCGGATGCAAGCGGCGCGGCGCGCGCACGCAGCGTCCCTGCGCATCGAACAGATACAGCTGCGACGGATCGAGCCGCAGCGTCACCGTCTCGCCCAGCGCCAGCTCCAGCACGCCCGGCACCTGGGCGACCAGGTTGCCGACCGCGGTGTCGACGTGCACGAAGGTATCGGAGCCGGACAGCTCGGCCAGCGCCACCCGTCCCGGCAGCGGCACGCCCTCCCGCGCGCGCGGTACGCCGACCGCGAGCTCGTCGTGCCGGTCCGATACGCCATCGAGCCACAGCGTGCCGGCGCGCACGCCGACAGTGACAGGGCCGGCATAGCCTTGCAGCGCATCGCGGGCACCATCGACGGCGTTGTCGATGGCGCTGTCATCCGGGCGCAGCACCACCTCGATGCCGTCGGGCAGATGCACGGCGCCATCGCGCCATTCGCCGGCGATCAGGTTCATCGGCGGATCGCTGAAGGCGCGCGCCACGCGCAGCGAGTCGGGGTAATGGAAGACTTCGGCCGTCGGCCCGTATTGCAGCAGCTCGCCGGCATCGAGCACCGCGGTATGGCCGCCGAGCAGCAATGCCTCGCCAGGCTCGGTGGTCGCGTAGATCACGGTGGCGTCGCCCTGCGCGAACAGCTGGGCGAGCTCCTCGCGCAGTTCCTCCCGCAGCTTGTAGTCGAGATTGACCAGCGGCTCGTCCAGCAACATCAGCGGCGCGCCCTTGGCCAGCGCCCGCGCCAGCGCGACGCGCTGCTGCTGGCCGCCGGAGAGCTCGGCCGGATGGCGCTCGAGCAGATGTTCGATATGCAGCCGCGCCGCCAGCGTCCGCACCTGCCCGTCGATATCGGCAGCGCCGCGCAGCCGCAGCGGCGAGGCGATGTTGTCGAACACCGTCAGCGACGGGTAGTTGATGAACTGCTGGTAGACCATCGACACATTGCGCTGGCGTACCGGCATGCCGGTCACATCAGCGTCGTCGACCAGCACGCGGCCGGCGCTGGGACGGTCGAGCCCGGCCATCACCCGCATCAGCGACGTCTTGCCGGCCTGGGTCGCGCCAAGCAGGATCGTCACCGCGCCCGGGACCGGGGCCAGCGACATCGGATAGAGATGGACCTGCGAACCTGCCTGCTGCGCGATGCCTTCCAGTCTGAGCTGCATCCGGTCTCCGTCAGGGTTCTTGCCCCGCGCGCGGCATGGTTCGGCCCGAAGGAAGGTCGCGCGGTCAGCGGACACAGGGCGGGACGCGAAAAGGGACTCCGGCGCGCATCGATGGCTTGCTTGCTCGTTTTAGTAAAGAAGCGAACAAAAAACAATAGTGCAATGCGTCATTTGTTTTCGTTTTTGTTTGAACTAGAATCCCGGCATGACGCTCAATCCCCGCCAGACCGCTCTTCTGGAAGAAGTCCGCAGCCAGGGCTTCGCCTCCATCGAAGAGCTAGCACGCAAGTTCGGCGTGACCCTGCAAACGGTCCGGCGCGACGTCAATCTGCTGGCGGAGAACGGCATGCTGGCGCGCTTTCACGGCGGCGTGCGGATGGATGGCTCGACCACCGAGAACATCGCCTATCGCCAGCGCCAGCTGCTCAATGCCGAGGGCAAGGCGCGCATCGCGCGCGCGGTGGCCGCCGCGGTGCCCGAGGGCTGTTCGCTGATCCTGAACATCGGCACCACGGTCGAGGAGATTGCCCGCGCGCTGGTCCATCATCGCGGCCTGCGCGTGATCACCAACAATCTGCACGTCGCCAACATCCTGGCCGACAACCAGGACTGCGAGGTGATCGTGGCCGGCGGCGTGCTGCGTTCGCGCGACCGCGGCATCATTGGCGAGGCCACGGTCGAGTTCATCGGCCAGTTCAAGGTCGACATCGGCCTGATCGGCATCTCGGGGATCGAGGCCGACGGCACGCTGCGCGATTACGATTTCCGCGAGGTCAAGGTGGCGCGCACGATCATCGAGCATTCGCGCGAGGTCTGGCTGGCCGCCGATGCAACCAAATTCAACCGGCAGGCGATGGTCGAGCTGGCGCACCTGTCGCAGATCGACCGGCTCTTCACCGACGAGCCGTTGCGGGCGCCGTTCGAGCAGATCGTCGCGGACAGCGGAGTGAAGTGTGTGGTGGCGGGAGACTAAGGGGCGGAGCTGCCCTCTCCCCTACCCCTCTCCCGCAGGCGGGAGAGGGGATGTCGGTGTGCGCGCGCTGCCGGCCTTCTCCACATCCAGCGCGGGCGGTCGAGAGGCAGTCGGTCTGCGGGTACTGACGGTGCTCGCCCCTCTCCCGCGCGCGGGAGAGGGGCGGGGGAGAGGGCAACCCCGGCAACAGCGGTCCTTACTTGAAAACGACCGTCTTGTGCCCGTTCAGCAGGATGCGATGTTCCGCATGCCACTTGACCGCGCGGGCCAGTGCCACGCATTCGACGTCGCGGCCGACCGCGGTCAGCTGGTCCGGGTCCATGCTGTGGTCCACGCGTTCGATCTCCTGCTCGATGATCGGGCCTTCGTCGAGGTCGGCGGTCACATAGTGGGCCGTCGCGCCGATCAGCTTGACGCCGCGATCGTGCGCCTGGTAGTAGGGCTTGGCGCCCTTGAAGCTGGGCAGGAACGAATGGTGGATATTGATCGCGCGGCCCTCGAGCTTGCGGCACAGGTCGTTCGACAGCACCTGCATGTAGCGCGCCAGCACGACCAGGTCGATCTTCTGGTCCTGCACCACCTCGAACACCTTGGCCTCCTGCGCGGCCTTCTGCTCGGCCGACGCGTTCATCAGCGGCAGATGGAAGAACGGAATGTCGTAGGACGCGGCCAGCTGGTAGAAGTCGCGATGGTTCGACACGATGGCCGCGATCTCGACCGGCAGCTGTCCGCTCTTGGCGCGGAACAGCAGATCGTTCAGGCAATGGCCGATGCGCGACACCATGATCATCACGCGCGGCTTGATCGCGGCATCGAACAGCTCCCACTGCATCGAGAACTGCTCGCCGACCGGCGCAAACGCGCTCTTGAGCGCGCCGAGCTCCGGACCGCCCGGGGCCGCGGTGAAATGCACGCGCATGAAGAAGCGACCGGTGTACTCGTCACCGTACTGGTCCGAATCGACGATATTGCAGCCGTGCTGGAACAGCAGTCCCGAAACGGCATGCACGATGCCCGGCTGATCGGGGCACGAAATGGTCAGAATAAAGCCTGGATTGCTCATCGTTGGGGTTCTCTGGAGGGGGCGCGCCCGGCGGACCGGCCGCCTTACGGGGCCCCATACGGCGCGCCGTACGGGGCCCGGTACAGCGCGGCTGCGCTAGTCGGCGAAGCCCGGTACCGGCGGCGCCCAACCGCGCCGGCGCAGCGCACAGAGCGTCACCAGCGTGGCATCGAGCGTCATCGCGCCATCCGCCATGATAGCAAGCGCGGCGTCCGGGCCGACCCGCCGGTGCTCGGCGACCTCACCGTCGCGGTTGTGCGGCACGAAGTCGGCGGGCAGTTCCAGGTCGTACAGATAGACCGTTTCCCACTGCACGCCCTCGTCGATTTCGCGCAGCACCTGCACCGTGCCGTGGGCCTGCGCCTGGGCCGCCAGCCACGGGGGAATGCCGGACTCCTCGTCGCATTCGCGCACCAGCGTGGCCAGCGGATCGCTGCCGTGCGGCATGCCGCCGGCGACCAGGTTGTCCCACATGCCGGGATCGACCGCCTTGCTGTCGCTTCGCCGGGCGATCCACAGCGCGCGCTGGCCGGCCACGATGCCGTTCATGTGCGAGGCGAACGTCAGCAGACCGAAATAGCGCGCGGCCGCGCGTTCGATCGTCGCCAGGGCCGGATGATCCAGCGCCGGCGTGACGGCGAACGCCTCATCGCGCCAGCCGCGCAGCAGGTTGTGCGCGGCCAGTCGGCGGGCCACCGTGGCCAGCGCCGCGGTACGCGCGTCGAAACCATGGATCCGCGGCAACAGCACGACCGTGTCGTCGGCTTCCGTGCCCAGCACGGCGAAGCCGATGCCCTCGGTCCCTTCCAGTTCGCGCAGCGTCTGCGCATGCCGGCGCGGCAGCCAGCCGACCTGCTGGCCGTCCACGGTCAATCGCAGATGCTGGGCGGGATCGAAGCGCGAGCGCGCGCCGAGGCTGGCGGCCACGTTGGCGGCAATGCGTTGTGCAAGGTCGTGGGAAGGGGACATCGACATATTGGCGCCCGGCAAGGGCGTTCTTCTTTCGGCTCCGCCGTACGCAACCGCGGAACCACGGAATCATTGAAATCAGCAGGATGGCAGCCATGACCGACAGCACGACGCCAGCGCGCGGCGAATACATCCTGGCGCTGGACCAGGGCACCAGCAGTTCGCGTGCGATCCTGTTCGATCATGCCGGCAATGTGGTGCGGATCGCCCAGCGCGAATTTCGGCAATATTACCCGCAGCCCGGCCATGTCGAGCACGACCCCTACGAGATCTGGCAATCGCAGCTGGCCGTCGCGCACGAGGTACTAAACGGCGCCGGCGTGTCCGCGCGCCAGATCCGCGCGATCGGCATCACCAACCAGCGCGAGACCGCGGTGCTGTGGGATCGCCGCACCGGCGAGCCGGTCGGCCGCGCGCTCGTCTGGCAGGACCGCCGTACCGCACCGATGTGCGAGGCGCTGCAGCGCGACGGCCATGGGGAGCGCTTCCGCGCCAAGACCGGTCTGGTCATCGACGCCTATTTTTCCGGCACCAAGCTGCGCTGGATGCTCGACCACTACGACGGTGCGCGCGAACGCGCGGCGCGCGGCGAGCTCGCCTTCGGCACGGTCGACAGCTGGCTGATCTGGCAGCTGACCGATGGCGCGCGCCATGTGACCGACGTCTCCAACGCGTCGCGCACGATGCTGTTCAACATCCACGAGTTTCGCTGGGACGACGAGCTGCTGGCGCTGCTCGACATTCCACGCAGCCTGCTGCCCGAAGTGGTGCCGTCCAGCGGCGAGGTCGCGCGAACCGCGGCACGCGTGTTCGGCGCCGAGCTGCCCATCGCCGGCATCGCGGGCGACCAGCAGGCGGCGACGTTCGGCCAGGCCTGCCTGTCGCCCGGCATGGCGAAGAACACCTACGGTACCGGCTGCTTCCTGCTGATGAACACCGGTTCCGCGCCGGTGGTCTCCCAGAACCGGCTGCTGACGACGATCGGCTGGCAGCTCGGTGCGCACGCCGGCGATAGCGGCAAAGCCACCACCCAGTATTGCCTCGAAGGCGGCGTATTCATGGGCGGCGCGACGATCCAGTGGCTGCGCGACGGCCTGCAGATCATCCAGAGCGCGCCCGAGGTCGAGCCGCTGGCGCGGCAATGCGACGACACCGGCGGCGTGGTGCTGGTTCCCGCCTTCGCCGGACTCGGCGCGCCGCACTGGGACGCGTTTGCGCGCGGCACGCTGATCGGCATCACGCGCGGCACGGGCCGCCCGCAGATCGCGCGCGCGGCGCTCGAGGCGATCGCGCTGCAGAGCGTCGACGTGCTGGACGCGATGCAGAAGGACGCCGGCATCGCGCTGGCGGAACTGCGCGTCGACGGCGGCGCCTCGCGCAGCGACCTGCTGATGCAGATGCAGGCCGATCTGCTCGGCACCGCGGTCGTGCGCCCGCGCGTCACCGAAACCACGGCGCTGGGCGCCGCCTACCTGGCGGGCCTGGCCAGCGGCTTCTGGCGCGATCAACAGGAACTGGCCAGCCAATGGCAGATCGAACAGCGCTTCGAGCCGCGGCTGTCGGCCGATGCGCGCGAGAGCCAGCTCGCGCGCTGGCATCG
>NZ_AMPR02000458.1:0-16872 GCF_000307735.3 Cupriavidus sp. HPC(L)
ATCGACCAGCCTCGTCATTCCGGACGTCAGCCGTATCACGTCCGAACAGGCAGGGCGGCTTGCCGCCGCGCTGCAGAGCGCCGCCAATGCAGGCTCGGTCGCGGCCAATGCGCTGGGCCAGGCGGGGCAGGGCACGTCGACGCCGGGCAGCGGCAGCGCCAGTTCGTCGGCCAGCGCTGGGCAGTCCGGCACGGCGACGTCGACGCCGGGCACCGCCACCGTGGCGGCGCCATCGCCCACACCACCTTCCGGGGCGACCACGATGCCGGCGCCGGCGGTGATCGCCACCGCGACCGGTTCGGTCACCACCAACGGCCTGCTCAATCTGATCCAGAACGGGCCGGGCAACAGCTTCAACGCGGGCGCGCTGGCGGGCACGGCGGCGACCGTGATCCAGAACTCGCTCAACAACCAGTCGATCCAGAGCCTGTTGACCATCGATGCGGGCGTGAACACCTTGCAGGCGTTCCGCGCGGGGGTCGCCGGCGCGGCATTGAACAGCGCCCTGCAACGGGCGGCGAGCATGCGGTAGAGCCAGGTCGCATACGGGACCACACGGACCACTCGAGACCACACGAAGACCACATCGAAGCAGGCAGAAGCAACGGATGCACGCGGTCGCATCCGGAAACACAGGGGTGCATCGCAACAACGCAAAGCAGGCCGCGGACTCCTGAACCAGTCCGCCATCCGGGGGGAGGAGAGTCATGAGAAAAAGGTCGATGCAGGGCATCCGGCAGGCGGGATGCTCGACCTTGCTTTTGCTGGGGGGATTGGCGCACGCGCAGAATCTGCCCGACAACGGACCGACGGCTGCCCAGCTCGAGGCCCTGAAACGCGAGGTCGCCGAACAGGCCGCCGTGCTCGACGCGATGAAACGCTCGATGGCCCAGCAAGAGGCCACGATCCGCGAGCTGCGCAGCATCGTCGGCGTGGATGCGCTCGCCAACAAGCGCGGCGGACAGCGCGGCGGCGTGACCGGCGGTGACATTGCCACCGGGGCGGCGACGGCGCCCGCGGCGGCCAGCGGCAATACCGGCCTGCCGAATACGCGCAACGTGCCGGTCAATCAGGCACAGGCCCCGGCACAGGCTCCCGCCAACGGCAGCACCACGGTCGCGCAGGCGCAGGAGCCGGTCGGCCGGCCGCCGGAGCGCGACACGCGTCCGCCGGAAATCGCGCCGATCTTCGATCAGCCCGGCGTGCTGACGCCGCCCGGCCGGCTGGTCGTCGAGCCGGCGTTCCAGTACGGCTACTCGTCGAACAACCGGGTGGCGCTGGTCGGCTACACGGTGATTCCGGCGATCCTGATCGGCCTGATCGATGTGCGCGAGGTCAAGACCTCGACCTATGTCGCCTCGGTCGCGTTCCGCTACGGCATCACCAAGCGGCTCGAGATCGAAGCCAAGGTTCCGTACGTGCATAGCTCGGGCTCCACCATCAGCCGGGAAGTCTTCACCGGCACCGCGGTCGACAACGTCTTCAATTCGAGCGGCAGCGGGCTCGGCGATGTCGAGGCGACGCTGCGCTATCAGCTGAACTACGGCAACGACCGCATGCCGTATTTCGTCGGCTGGCTGCGCTACAAGTCCAATACCGGCAAGAGCCCGTTCGACGTGGTCACCGATTGCGTGCAGCGCTGCATCGGCAATACGACGGGTACCGGGCTGCCGCTGGGCATGCCGACCGGCACCGGCTTCCACGCGATCCAGCCGGGCATCACGTGGCTGCTGCCGACCGATCCTGCGGTGTTCTTCGGCACCTTCAGCTATCTGCACAACTTCGGCCGCGACAACGTCAGCCGTACCGTGCTGAACGGCCAGAAGGAGCCCTTGGGCAAGATCGAGCCGGGCGATATCTTCGGCTTCAACTTCGGCATGGGCCTGGCGCTGAACGAACGCGCGTCCTTCAGCATCGGCTACGACCAGAGCATCATCTGGCCGACCAAGCAGAACGGCCAGACCGTGCCCGGCTCGGTGCGGATCACGCAGGGCTCGTTGCTGGTCGGCTATTCGTACCGCTTCAGCGACCGCTATACGCTCAATATCTCGGTCGGCGCGGGGCTGACGCGCGATACGCCCGACCTGCAGGTCAACGTGCGGCTGCCGATCACGTTCTGAGCGGTTCCCATCCCGGCGTCATCGCCGTCACGTCGGACAGCCGCCGGCGTGACGGCTACGTGGCGCCGCGCCGGCACGGTGCGGTGCATCCCACGAGCGCGCTTGCGATTCCCTGCCTGGTGGCGTACAAAAGTAAAACCCGCCCAGCTGGCGGATTCTGCCGCCACCTGCCAGCCTCGGCAGCCCACGGACGGGACCTCGCTCGGAGGAATCCGTCATGCGCAAACGCATCTACTGGTTATTGCCCGACGTCGTCAGCGCTCGGCGCACCATGGACGATTTGCTGATCAATCGCGTCGAACACCGGCACATCCACTTCATTGCCCGCGACGGCATGGACATGACCGGCCTGCATGAGGCCAATCTGTTCCAGACCTCCGATATCGTTCACGCCGCCGAGATGGGTTTGATGATCGGCGGCGCGGTCGGCGTGGTCGCCGGCGTGGTGGTGGCGATGTTCCCTATCGTCGGCGATACCCCGCAATGGGGCCTGGTTGGCGTGCTGGCCGTGCTCGGCGCGGTGTTCGGTGCCTGGGCCTCCAGCATGATCGGCAGCTCGGCGCCCAACAGCCGGCTCAAGCCCTTCGAGGCCGATATCGCCGAGGGCAAGATCCTGCTGATCGTCGATGTGCCGCGCGGCCGTTGCGAGGAAATCGAAACCCTGCTGCGCAGCTCGCATCCGGAAGCCCGCTTCGCGGGGATGGACCCGGCGGTGCCGGCGTTCCCCTGATTCCGGCGCGCTGCATCGCATCGACGATCCGACGGTACGTGGTGCACCGGGGGCGCTGGTGCACCACGTTCCCTCTCCGCGCGCCAGTCCGGCGCGATTCCCTGTGCATTGACCCCCCGCCGGGAAACCGGTAGCTTCCGTGCGACCCTTCCATCTCGCCTGAAGATCGATGAATCGCATGCTGCCGGGCACGCGCGCCCTCCGGACCTTTGAAGCGGCGGCGCGGCACCTGAATTTCACGCGAGCGGCCGACGAGGTCGGCCTGACCCCCGCGGCGGTCAGCTACCAGATCAAGGAAATCGAGGAACAGCTCGGCATCACGCTGTTTACGCGCACCAGCCGCAGCATCCAGCTGACGCCGGCCGGCGCGGTCCTTTACGAGGCGACCGCCGAGGCGCTCGACAACCTGCGCCGCGCCACCGCGCGCGCCCGGCGCATGGCGCGAGGCGCTGCGCATCTGCGGATATCGCTGGAGGCGCGCTTCGCTTCCAACTGGTTGCTGCCCCGGCTGCCGCAATTCCGCGCGGCCAATCCCGGCCTGGAGCTGACCTTCGATATCAGCGAGCAGGTCCGCGATTTCGAGGCCGACGACATCGACGTCGCGATCCGTTTCGGCGCCGGCCGATATGAAGGTGCACGCGCCGAGCGCCTGTTCGGCACAGTGGTGGTACCGATCTGCAGCCCGGGCCTGCTGGAATCGGGCCCGCCGCTGCGCGAGCCCCGCGATCTGCTGCACCACACGCTGTGCCACGTCGACTGCCGCACCGATGGCATCGTCTGGCCCGACTGGCCGATGTGGATGGCGGCGGCCGGCATCGACGACTTCGACGACAGCCGCTGCATGGCCTTCGCCGATTCCACGCACGTCGTGCAGGCCGTGCTGGACAGCGGCGCGGTCGGCCTCGTCGAACTGCCGATGATCGCCAACGACCTCGCCGCGGGCCGGCTGGTCAGGGTGTTCGATATCGGGGTCAGCGTGGCGCAGGACTATGGCTACCACCTGGTCTATCCGGAAAGCAGCAGCGAAGATCCGCGGGTGGTAGCGTTTCGCGACTGGCTGATCGAACAAACCAGACAGGCGCCCCAGCGATAAGCCGGGCGCCCTGCGGTATATTCCCCCGCATGTCCGCGCATACCTCTTCCCATCCCCCGGCCCATCCCTTCTCCCTGACGGACCGCGTGGCGCTCGTCACCGGTGGCGCGCAGGGCCTTGGATTGGCCATTGCAAAAGGCCTGATCGATGCCGGTGCCACCGTGCTGGTCGTTGCGCGCAGTGCGCAGCGTGTCGAGCAGGCCGTGGCCGCGCTCGGAGCGGGCGCGCATCCGCTGGTGCTCGACATCACCGACGAGGCCTCGGTCGCGCAGGCGTTCGACCGCATCGACGGGCAATACGGCCGGCTCGACATCCTGGTGAACAACGCCGGCGCGCGCAATCGGCAGACCATGGCCGAGCTCGATACCGGCGATCTGCGCGCCATGATGGAGACCAACCTGGTCGCGCCGTACAACCTGTGCCGCCATGCCGCGATGCGCATGCGCCGCGGCGGTTATGGGCGCATCATCAATGTCAGCTCGATCGCGGGGCAGGTCGCGCGCGGCGACGACGTGCTGTACCCCGCGACCAAGGGCGCGCTCGATGCGCTGACGCGCTCGCTATCCGCGGACCTGGGGCGCGATGGCATCACCGTCAACGCGATTGCGCCGGGGTTCTTCGCTACCGAGCCGAACCAGCCGATGGTCGGCGATGCCGGCGTCAAGGACTGGCTGCAGCGCCGTACCTCGCTGGGCCGCTGGGGACAGCCGGACGAAATCGCGGGCGCCGCGGTGTTCCTCGCCTCGCCGGCGGCGTCCTATATCACCGGCCACGTCCTTGCCGTCGACGGCGGCTATCTCGCTCACTTCTGAGGCGTCCGCCGCTCGGCATCCTGCGCGCCGCGCCGCTTGCGGAAGTGCGCGTACACGTAGTCGAGCATCGCGCTGGCCGCGGCCGAATCGCCGCGATCGCGCAGCCGTACCAGGCAGATGTCGCGCACCAGCGATTCGAGCCGCAGCGGCCGGATCGCCAGATTGGGCAGCTGGAACTGGAACAGGGCGAGCGACGGCACCACGGTGACGCCCAGCCCGGCGGCCACCAGCCCTGCCACGGTGGCCAGGTGCTCGACCTCCATCACGCCATTGAGCCGCGTCGGATGCAGCGCGGCGTCCAGATGCTGCCGCACGCTGCTGGTCCGCGACAGATGGATGAACGGCAGGCCGGCCAGCGCCGAAGGCGCGATGCTGCGGCGCGACGCCAGCGGATGATCCGCCGGGCAGACTACGTGAAAGGAGTCCGCCACCAGCGGCTCGATCTTCAGATCGGCATCCTGGCCGGGCGCCGGCGCCAGCGCGAAGTCGACGCGGCCGCGCCGTACCAGATCGATGCAGCCGTCGGCCAGCACATCGTGCAGCGCCAGAGCGATGCCCGGGTAGCGAGCGCGGAACGCGGCGAGCACCGGCGGCAGGTCGCCCGCGGCGATCGACGGCAACGCGGCGATCGCGACCCGTCCCTTGCGGCGTTCGGCATGGTCGCGCAGGTCGGCAAAGGCGTCCTCGAAATCCCCCAGCAGCCGCTCGGCCACCTCCTCGAAGCGGCGGCCCTCGGCACTGAGCTCGACAAACCGCGTGGTGCGCTCGAACAAGCGGGCGCCCGCCTGCTCCTCCAGCGTGCGGATCAGCGCGCTGAAGGCCGACTGCGACAGATGGCAGGCCTGCGCCGCGCGCGTGAAATTGCGCTGCTGGGCCAGCGCGACGAAGGCGCGCAGATGCTTGACGGACAGGTTCATGGCGGCGGGCGGGATCGGGAATGCGCGGGATGGCGACCTGGATTGATCGAACAGACCGCTAGATTAATCCAAATAATCCGTTTTTCCGAATTCGACGTCATGCCTAGAATGCCGTGACCGGCTGCGCGCAAGCGCCGCCTCCCTTTTTTTGACTGTCGTCCCGCTGATATCGCGCCCGCCATGGTTTCTCCGCTCTCGATCGGCTCCGGTGCCGGCTTCTCCGGCGATCGCATCGACGCCGCGCTGCCCGTGGTGCGCACGCTGATCGCCGACGGCGGCCCCGCCGCGCTGATCTTCGAGACGCTGGCCGAGCGCACGCTGGCGCTGGCCCATCTGGCCCGGCGCGCCGATCCCGAACGCGGCTATGAGCCGCTGCTCGACGCGCTGCTGACCCCAGTGCTGGGCCTTTGCCTGGCGCACGGCATTCCGATCATCGGCAATTTCGGTGCGGCCAATCCGCACGGCGCCGCGCGCCGCGTGCAGGCGCTGGCGGCCGAACTGGGACTGCCCCGGCCGCGCGTCGCCGTGGTCCAGGGCGACGATCTGTCGGGCGAAGCCGGCCGTACGCTGCTGTCCGGCATTCTTGGCCAGGCCTTTCCCGAGCGCCGCTTCGTCTGCGCCAACGCCTATATCGGCGCGCAAGGCATCGCCGATGCGCTGGCCGCCGGCGCGCAGGTGGTGGTGTGCGGCCGCGTCGCCGACCCGGCGCTGGCGGTCGGCCCGGCGATGGCGCATTTCAACTGGTCCTGGCAGGACTGGGACCGCCTCGCGCGCGCGACCATGGCCGGCCATCTGCTGGAATGCGGGGCGCAGGTGACCGGCGGCTACTTTGCCGATCCCGGCATCAAGGATGTGCCCGACGTCCATGCGCTGGGCTATCCGATCGTGCGGCTGGACAGCGATGGCGGCATCGAGGTAGGCAAGGCGGCCGGCACCGGCGGCTGCGTCGATCTGCGGACCGTCAAGGAGCAGCTGCTGTACGAGGTGCACGATCCCGCCGCCTATCTGACGCCCGACGTGGTCGCCGACATCGGCGCGGTTACCGTCGAGCAGCTGGGCCCTGACCGCGTGGCGGTGCGCAATATCCGCGGCCATGCGCGTCCCCAGCGACTGAAGGCCAACCTGTTCCACGAGGGCGGCTGGATCGCCGAAGGGGAGATCTCCTACGCCGGTCCGAACGCCGCGGCGCGCGCGCGGCTGGCCGGTGACATCGTGCGCAAGCGGATGGCGATGCTCGGCCACGCTGTGCCGGTGCGGCTCGACCTGATCGGCGTGCTCAGCGTGCTGGCCGACGATGGCGGCGCATGGCTCGCCGCATCGCAACCGAACGAAACGCATAGCCAGGACGTGCGGCTGCGCGCCGCGCTGGCGCACGAGGACAAGGCCGTTGCCGAGGCGCTGCTGCGCGAGGTCAACGCGCTGTACTGCTGCGGGCCTGCCGGCGGCGGCGGCGTGCGCACGGCGCTGCGTCCGCGGCTGAACGCGATGTCCTGCCTGGTGCCGCGCGAAGCGGTGTCGCCGCGCTACACGATGATCGAAGGCTGACCATGACCATGCCCGACACCATTGCGCTCTATCGACTGGCCCACGCCCGCACCGGCGACAAGGGCGACCGCTCGAACATCAGCGTGATCGCCTACGACGAAAGCGATTTCCCGCATCTGCTGCAGCACGTGACCGAGGACGCGGTGCGCGAGCTGTTTCGCCATCGCGATCCCGCCGCGGTGACGCGCTACGTCGTGCCATCGCTGCACGCGATGAACTTCGTGCTCGACGGCGTGCTGGACGGCGGCGTCAACGATGCGCTCAATCTCGACGCGCACGGCAAGGCGTTGTCCTTCCTGCTGCTGCAGCTGGAGATTCCGTTGCCGCCGCGATTGCGCGCGGGCGGCTGATCGGCGCCGCGCATCGGCACATTCCGACCTCATAAAACACCCAGAGGAGACCACACCATGCCATCCCGATTCTTCCCCGCCGCCGTGCGAACGCAACCGGCGCCGCGCCTGAAGACGCTGCTGCCGGCGCTGGCCGCACTGACGGCATTCGCCGCACTGGCGCTGCCGTCCGCACCGGCGCGCGCCGAATTCCCCGACAAGCCGGTCCGCTTCGTCGTGCCGTTCGCGGCCGGCAGCGCCACCGACCAACTGGCCCGCGCGATCGGCCAGGCCATGACCACCGACGCCAAGGTCACCGTGGTGGTCGACAACAAGCCCGGCGCCAACGGCTTCATCGCGGCCTCCGACGTCGCCAAGGCCGCGCCAGACGGCTATACGGTGCTGATCACGACCAACACCACGCACGCGGCCAACGAACACCTGTTCAAGAAGCTGCCCTACGATCCGGTCAAGGACTTCACGCCGATCACCGCGCTGGGCAAGGGCGGGCAGATCATGGTCGTCAATCCGCAATTGCCGGTGAAGACCGTGGGCGAGTTCATCGCGCTGGCCAGGCAGCAGCCGGGCAAGCTGAGCTTCGGCAGCGGCAGCTCGTCGTCGCGCATCGCCGGCGAACTGTTCCAGCAGATGGCGAACGTCCAGCTGCTGCACGTGCCCTACAAGAGCAATCCGCTGGCGGTGACCGACCTGCTCGGCAACCAGATCCAGATGATGATCACCGATACCGCGACCGGCCTGCCGCAGGTCAAGAGCGGCAAGCTCCGGGCGCTCGGCGTGTCGGGCAAGACCCGCTCGCCGCTGGCCCCCGACGTGCCGACCATCGACGAAGCCGGGGTCAAGGGCTACGAGATGAGCTACTGGTTCGCGGCGTACACCCCGGCCGGCACCCCGCAGCCGGTGGTGGCGAAGCTGAACGACTTGCTGGTCAAGGCGGCGCGCAGCCAGACCGCGAGCAACTTCTATCGCAGCACCGGCACCGAGATCTTCACCAGCACGCCGGCCGAACTGGCGGCCTTCCAGCAGCAGGAATCCGCCAAATGGGGGCGCATCATCCGCGCCGCCAACATCCAGCCGGAGTGAGCACGGGTAGTCGTCCCCGCGCAAGCGGGGACCCAGCGTCTTGCAAGAGACGCTGGATTCCCGCATTCGCGGGAACGACGTGGCGACCGTTTCCCGAGTAGCCAGTACGGTCGTGTGCCGGGCCCGTGCGGGCCGGAGTATGATCGTCGCCATGCAAGCCTCGATCTTCTCTTCCGCCCATCCGGCCGACCAGCTGGCCGAGTTTACGGACCCCGAAGCCGCGCTGGCGCGCATCGGCGAGATCTACGACAACGCGGTCGGCGCGGTGCGCGCGCGATTCGATGCCTTCGCCCGAGGCGAGCCGCTGCCTTCGGCGGCGCATGCCTGTTATCCCTATCTGGGCATCTCGGTCAATATCGAGACGATGGTCACCGACAGCCGGCCGTCGTGGGGCACGGTGGCGTATCCCGGCGTTTATGGCACCACCGTGACACGGCCGGATCTGTTTGCGGACTACTACCGCGATCAGATCGAACGGCTGATGCGCTATCACCGCGTGCCGGTGGTGGTAGGCACCAGCCGGCGTCCGATTCCGCTGCCCTTCGTGATCGAGGCCTCGACCACCGACATCAGCTACACGCAGGCGCGCGAGCTCGAGGCCTCGTTCGTGCTGCCCGAGCTGAGCCGCATCGACGACGGGATTGCGAATGGCACCTACGAGCCGGTGCCCGGCGAGGCCTGGCCGCTGTCGCTGTTTCCCGCCGAGCGCGTCGATCTGGCGCTGCAGCGGCTGTACCACTACACCGGCACGGCGCCGCAGCACTTCCAGCGCTTCGTGCTGTTCACCAACTACCAGCGCTATGTCGACGAATTCGTCGCGCTCGGCCGCTCGCTGATGAGCGGCGCCGATGGCGACGAGTACGTCCGCTTCGTCGAGCCGGGCGACATCGTGCAGAACCATGGCGAGGCCGAGCCCGATCTCGCGCTGTATCCGCGCGCGCTGCCGCAGATGCCGGCCTATCACCTGGTGCGCGAGGACCGGCTTGGGGTCACGCTGGTCAATATCGGCGTCGGCCCGTCCAACGCGAAGACGATGACCGACCACCTGGCGGTGCTGCGCCCGCATTGCTGGCTGATGGTCGGGCATTGCGGTGGCCTGCGCCGCTCGCAGCAGCTTGGCGACTACGTGCTGGCGCACGCCTATGTGCGCGACGACCACGTGCTGGACCAGGACCTGCCGCCGTGGGTACCGGTGCCGCCGATCGCCGAGATCCAGGTCGCGCTGCAGGAAGCGGTGGCGCGCGTGACCGGGCTGTCCGGCAACGAGATGAAGACGCGGATGCGCACCGGCACCGTGGTCTCGACCGATGACCGTAACTGGGAGCTGAAATCCAAGACGCTGTACGCGCGCTTCAACCAGTCGCGCGCCATTGCGATCGACATGGAGAGCGCGACGGTGGCGGCCAACGGCTTCCGGCTGCGCGTGCCCTACGGCACGCTGCTGTGCGTCTCGGACAAGCCGCTGCATGGCGAACTGAAGCTGCGCGGCATGGCCAACGCCTTCTATCGCCAGCGCGTCAGCCAGCATATGACGATCGGTCTCGAAGCGATCCGCATCCTGCGCGAGAACGGCGTCGAGGCGTTGCACTCGCGCAAGCTGCGCAGCTTCGACGAGCCGGCGTTCCGGTAAACCGCGACAACACTGGTCAACCGAGTGTTTCCCGTCTCCCGCTTGCGGGAGAGGGGTAGGGGAGAGGGCAAAGAGCGCTCGCAAACCTGAAGCGGTATTGCCAGCGCGAAAGGCTTTCCCTCTCCCCCAGCCCCTCTCCCGCAAACGGGAGAGGGGCGCAGACCAACGGTGTCGCAAAGGCCAAAGCGTACGTCAAGCCGCCTGCTGCTGCGAACCCCGCTGCGCCGCCTCCGCCTGCAAATGCCGGTTGACACCGGACACCACCGCCTTCAGCGACGCCGTCACCAGGTTCGCATCGATGCCCGCACCGAAGCCGGTCGCCGATTCTCCCACCCGTACCTCGACATAGCAGGCCGCGCGTGCATCGGCGCCGGACGATTGCGCATGCTCGTGATAGTCCATCACGCGCACCGGCATGCCCAGCGCGCGCACGAAGGCGTCGATCGGACCGTTGCCCTTGCCGCGCACCACGCGCGTGGCGCCATCCTGCACCAGCGTCGCCTCCACCTCGACCTGATCGTCCTGGCCCGACATCATTCGATGCGACACATAGCGCAGCGGCGCATCGGCCTCCAGATACTCGCGGCGGAACAGCGCGAACAGATCGTCGGCGCTGGCCTCGGCCCCGGTCTCGTCGGTCATGCGCTGCACCGCGCGGCTGAATTCGATCTGCAGCCGGCGCGGCAGATAGAGCCCGTGCACCTGTTCGAGCAGATACGCCATGCCGCCCTTGCCGGACTGGCTGTTGACGCGGATCACCGCGTCGTAGCTGCGGCCCAGGTCCGCGGGATCGATCGGCAGATACGGCACCTCCCAGATCGCGTCCGCTTTCTGCTGCGCGAAGCCCTTGCGGATCGCATCCTGGTGCGATCCGGAGAACGCGGTGAACACCAGGTCGCCCGCATAGGGATGGCGCGGGTGCACCGGCAGCTGGTTGCAATGCTCGACGCACTGGCGCACCTCGTCGATATCGGAGAAGTCGAGCTGCGGATCGACGCCCTGCGTATAGAGGTTCAACGCCAGCGTGACCAGGTCGACGTTGCCGGTGCGCTCGCCGTTGCCGAACAGGCAGCCCTCGACGCGATCGGCGCCGGCCATCAACGCCAGTTCGGCCGCCGCCACCGCGGTGCCGCGATCGTTATGCGGATGGACCGACAGCACGATGTCGGCACGGCGCGCGAGATGGCGATGCATCCATTCGATCTGGTCGGCGAACACATTGGGCGTGCTGCACTCCACGGTGCTCGGCAGGTTCAGGATCATCGGCCGCGCCGCGCTCGGTTCCCAGATATCGGCGACCGCGTCGCTGACCTCGAGCGCGAAGTCGAGCTCGGTCATGCTGAAGGTCTCCGGCGAATACTCGTAGGTCCAGGCGGTGCCGGGAATCGCGTCGGTCAGTTCACGAATCAGCCGCGTGCCGGCCAACGCGATCTGCTTGACCTCGTCGCGGCTCGCACCGAACACGATGCGGCGAAACGCCGGCGCGATCGGGTTGTACAGATGCACGACCGCGCGCGGTGCGCCGCGCAGCGATTCGATCGTGCGGCGGATCAGGTCGTCGCGCGCCTGCGTCAGCACGACGATCGTCACATCATCGGGAATGCGGTCCTGCTCGATCAGCATGCGCACGAAGTCGAAATCGGTCTGCGATGCCGATGGGAACGCGACCTCGATCTGCTTCAGGCCGATCTTCACCAGCTGCTCGAAGAAGCGCAGCTTGCTCGCCACGCTCATCGGTTCGATCAGCGCCTGGTTGCCATCGCGCAGATCGGTGCTCATCCAGATCGGCGCGCGCGTGATGCGCTGGTTGGGCCAGCTGCGATCCGGCAGATCGACGGTGGCGGCGGGACGGTATTTGACGGCGGGGTTGCGCAGCATGAACGGGTCCTCCTCGCGAGGAATTCGCGATAGCAAGGGGAAAACGGGGCCGCATGGCGAGCGGACGGTCGGACGATCGGAGGGCCGAATACCGATCAGGACCGCAATCGAAATCGATAGCGGCGTGCCAATGCGAACGGAAAGGTGGCGACAGGCTGCCGAACTGCCACGGGGCGCTAGGCCCGGCAACCGATCGGTAGGTCTAGTTGTAGCGAGGAGAGCGCACGGACGAGCGCGGGGACCGAGCCGAAGCCGTCGATGGCGATCGCACGACGCACGCGCGCCGACGCGGCGATGCACAGGGCATCGGCGGCTTGGCGGTGGACGGTCGGCGCAACGGACATCGTGCTGGCTGGTGTGAGGGTGTCGAGAGTCGACGGTGTGGAAACGCGTGTAGCAGCGACAAAGCGTAGTGCATCGAGCGTCGACTCGTCAAGCGTGCATCCGTGCTTCCGCCGTGCGTCGTCACGCGGTGGCCTCGGCCAAATGAATGAGATCGCCAGAGCGACCTCGTACCTGAACGCGTGCTGCCACACGCAAACCGCGGCGGTGGTCCACCGCCTGGCCGGTACAGCGTGAGTTGCGTCGCGCCTAGCCTGAAGGGGGACATTGTCCCAGCCAACGGGGAGACATCATGATCGGAACGGGAACGGGATCGAAGCCGCTCGCCTGGGTCGCGGCGGCGCTGACGGCAATGGTATTGGCCGCGTGCGGTGGAGGCGGGGGCGGCGATGGTGCGGGGGCGAATCCGAGTTCAGGCTCGGGCTCCGGCAGCTCGTCAGGTCCAGGCTCCAACGGATCACCGACGACGGTCAGCTAT
Source organism: Cupriavidus sp. HPC(L) (assembly GCF_000307735.3). NCBI lineage: Bacteria > Pseudomonadati > Pseudomonadota > Betaproteobacteria > Burkholderiales > Burkholderiaceae > Cupriavidus > Cupriavidus sp. HPC(L). The sequence goes on from NZ_AMPR02000458.1 coordinate 12,976, forward strand.
ACCGTGACACTCGGACAATCGGCGGGACAGGTAGGCGTGGGCCGCACGCTGACCCTTGCGGCCGTCGTCGTCGACAGCAACGGCAGGGACGTCACCGCCCAGGGCAGCTACGCGTGGACCTCGTCCGATCCCGCGGTCGCAACGGTGACACCAAGCGCCAACGTCGCCGGCGCCGCGGTCGTGACCGGCATCGCCGCGGGTACCGTCACCGTGCAGGTCGCCGCGACCATCAACGGTGCCGACGGCAAGGCGATCGCGCTGCCGGTGCAGGCCGCCACGATCACGGTCGCGGCCAGCCACAACTACAGCCTGGCGGTGTCGCATCCGCTACTGACCTTGGCCAATGGCGAAACGCGGCAGATCCGCGCCACGCTGCTCGATGGCGACGGCATCGATGTGTCCGCCGCCGTGCACGACTGGGCCTGGGCGAGTTCGGCTGCCGGCATCCAGCTGAGTGCAGATCGCGAGCGCGCGACGCTGCACGGCGTCAATCCGTCGACCAGCAGCACGGTCGAGGGCACGGTCACGGTCGGCGTGACGGCGCCTAATGGCGCCGCGTTGGCCGCGCGGATCGCGGTCGTCGTGCTGAAGAACGGCAGCTACGGCTACACGCTCGAGCTGCTGCGCAACGGCACGCCGATCGACGCGATCGCGATCCTGAACGGCTATCCGGCAACGCTGTCGGCGCGCGTGATGCGCAGCGACGGCACCGATGCGACCGCGCAGTTCGACGGCCAATGGTCGTACGCGAGCACCTCGCCGTCGCTGTCGGTCGTACAAACCGCAAGCGGGCGCGGCTTCACGTTGAATACCAGCCGTCCCAATGGCGCCGATCCGCTGCAGAGCCTGTTGAAAATCACCGCCACCAGCAAACAGCTCGACGCCACGCCGAGCGCCGGCCTGACGGTGACCGAGCAGCCGACCTGGGCGCTGGTCTACGACGGCCCGCAGCCGCTGCGTATCGCGACGATGCCGCCGCTGCCGATTCCGGTCACCGCGACCGTCAGGCATCGCGGCACCGCGCTGACCTTCGTCGAATGCGAGGCATGGGACTGGCAACAGTCAGGCAATATCGCCGTGACCCCGGCCACGCATCCGGGCCAGGTCGGCGTGACGCCGCTGACCCCTGGCGAGTTCTCGCTGACCGCGAGCTGCAGCGTCAGGCAAAGCGGGCAGCGATTGTCGGTGACGATCAACGGCAGCGCGATCTGAACACGTCGTTCCCGTGCAAGCGGCCCCAGCGTCTTTCAAAGTCACTGGGTCCCCGCCTGCGCGGGGACGACGTTGAGGTGTTCGGATACGCAGCGTACCCATTTCTGCGTGACCGCAGTCCGCCGCTCAGAACCGGTATCCGAGGCCAACGCTGAACAGCCACGGGTCGAGCTTGACCTCCGACACCTTGGCGCCGGCCGCCTTCACATCGCTGGACAGCCACACCTTCTTGATGTCCGCATTCAGGAACCAGTTGCGCGTCAGCCGGTAGTCCATGCCGATCTGCAGCGCGGGCGCGATGCTCCAGCGGTCCAGCGACAGCGTATTGCCGGCGATATCGGCGTCCCAGATCCGCGTGAAGTTGAGCCCCGCGCCGACATAGGGCCGCAACCTGGCGTGCGGGCGGAAGTGATACTGCAGCAGCAGCGTCGGCGGCAGATGCTTGAACGATCCGATCCGGTTGCCGTCGAGATAGACGTCCTGCTTCTGCGGAACGGTCAGCACCAGTTCCGCGGCGAGGCGCGGCGTGAAGAAGTAGGTGACATCCAGCTCGGGGATCCACTTGTTGTTGACGCCGATCCGGTCCGAGGCACCGGCGCCGCCGACGGGGTCGGACTTCTGTGCAAAGTCGAGATAGGTGCCGCGCAGGCGCACCATCCAGTTGCCTTCGGATTCGGTGCCGGATGGGTGGGCGGCGGCATCTGCCGCGCCGGCGTGCAGCGGGGTAAAGGCCATCATCGCGGCCGCCACGGCGGCCATTGCCAATCGGGTACGAGGAGATTGCATCGGGCTCATGTTGTTATCGACAGGACTGGGAAAGACCCCATGCCGAGTGTGCCGTTGCCGGCCTCTGACCCGTTTGACCTAAAGCAAAGGTCCATGCCGTCGTTCCCGCGCAGGGGGGAACCCGGCGTCTTTGAAAGCCACTGGGTCCCCGCATACGCGGGGACGACAGGGTTCCGGGCAAGAAAAAAGCCGGCAAAGCCGGCTTCGTCGAACTGCGGTGCCTGAGCCAGGATCGCGCCTAGCCCTTGCCCTGCGGTTTGCGCACGATGCGGATCGGTTTCTCCTGCGCGGCGGGCGCGGAGTTCGTCGTATTGCTCGACGTATTGCTGTCGCAGCTGTTGCAGCCGCCGCTGTCGCAGCCGGTGGCGCAACCCGATGCCACCGCCTGCGGCGCCAGCCGTGCCACCAGCCGCGCGCGCCATCCGCGTGCTTGCGCGCCGCCGAGGCTTGCCGCCAGCGCCGCCTTGACGCGCTCGCGCGTGCGCGGCATGTAGCGCGCCGCCACCGACAGCGCGCACACCAGCACGATCAGCGGCACCAGCACGGATTCGACGACGTGATAGAGCGACATGATGGCTTCCGAATGCCTTAGCTGAACAGCAGCGCCACGCGGTAGGTCACGAATGCCGCCAGATAGCCCAGGCCCGCCAGATACAGCGTGGAGGCCGCCATCACCTTCCACGAGTTCGTTTCACGGCGGATCACGGCCAGCGTCGAGATGCACTGCGGGGCGAACACGAACCACGCCAGCAGCGCCAGCGCGGTGGCCAGCGACCATTGCGCGGCGATCATCGGCGCGAGCTGCGCGGCCACGGTGTCCTCGCTGCCCGACAGCGCGTAGACGGTCGCCAGCGCGCCGACCGCGACCTCGCGCGCGGCCAGGCCCGGCACCAGCGCGATACAGATCTGCCAGTTGAAGCCGACCGGCGCGAACACCTTCTCCAGCGCATGGCCGATCATGCCGGCGAAGCTGTAGTCGATCGGCGGCAGCGTCGCGCCTTCGGGCGGGGACGGGAAGGTCGCCAGGAACCACAGCAGCACGGTGAGCGTCAGGATCACCTTGCCGACGCGCGACAGGAAGATGCGGGCGCGTTCCCACAAGCCGATCAGCACATCGCGCGGATTCGGAATGCGGTAGGCCGGCAGCTCCATCAGCAGCGGATGCTCGGTGCGGTCGCGGCGGAAGAACTTCAGCGCATAGGCGACCACCAGCGCGCTGACGATGCCGGCCACATAGAGCGCGAACAGCACCAGCCCCTGCAGGTTGAACACGCCCATCACCGTGTCCGCCGGAATGAAGGCGCCGATCAGCAGCGCATAGACCGGCAGCCGCGCCGAGCAGGTCATCAGCGGCGCGACCAGGATCGTGGTCAGCCGGTCGCGCGGGTCCTGGATCGTGCGGGTGGCCATGATGCCGGGAATCGCGCAGGCAAAGCTCGACAGCAGCGGGATAAACGACCGGCCCGACAGCCCGGCGCCCATCATCAGCCGGTCGAGCAGGAACGCCGCGCGCGGCAGATAGCCCGATTCTTCCAGCGTCAGGATGAACAGGAACAGGATCAGGATCTGCGGCAGGAACACCACCACGCTGCCCAGGCCGGCGATCAGGCCGTCGACGATCAGGCTGCGCAGCAGGCCATCGGGCAGCAGGCCGCCGACCAGTTCGCCGGCATAGGCCACGCCGCCCTCGATGCCTTCCATGATCGGCTCGGCCCACGAGAACACCGCCTGGAACATCAGGAACAGCAGCACGGCGAGGATCGCCAGGCCGAACACCGGATGCAGCACCACACGGTCGATACGGTCTTCGAGGCTGGCCGACGCGGTCGGCATCGCCACCGCGGCGTCGAGCAGCCGCTTGACCTCGGCATGGGTATCGAAATCGTCGGCCGGGGCCGG
>NZ_AMPR02000457.1:0-16993 GCF_000307735.3 Cupriavidus sp. HPC(L)
CCGAGCCAGTAGTCGTCGGCGAGCCGGTCGGCCACGGCCGCGAAGCCGCCGATCCGCAGCAGCACCTCGTGCCGCAACGCGATGGTCGCGCCGAAGCCGAAGCGCTGGCTGCCGCCCGCCTGCGCGACGCGCACCGCGGGGACGAACCACTCGTCGATGAACTGGGCACCGAGCCGCGCCCATGCGCCACGCAGCGGCCGGCCGCGATACAGGCAGGTCACGATGCCGACGCGCGGATCGGCCAGCGGCGCGGTGACGCGCCGCAGATAGTCGGCGCGCACCGCGATATCGCTGTCCGCGATCACCAGCCGTTCGTGGCGTGCCAGCGGCAGCATCGCGATCAGGTTGGCGACCTTCGGATTGATGGGGGTGACGTTCGGCCGTGCCGCCGCGGGCCCCTGCGCGCCGATCGCCACGGCGATATCGCAGTCGGGGAAGGCGCGCCGCAATCGCTCGACGACCGGCAGCGCGGCATCGTCGGCCTCCGATACGCCGAACACCAGCTGAAAGCGCGGATGGCGCTGCCGGCAGAAGGTCGCGAGATTGCGGTACAGGCGCGGCTCGTCGCCGCACAGCGGCTTGAGCACCGTCACCGGCGCGAGGCCGTCATCGCTTCGCACCAGTGGCGCAGCGATGGGGCGGCGGCTGGCCCACCACGCCGCCGCGGCATAGCCCGATGCCAGCACGGTCAGGATGGCGCCGGCCAGTCTCGCCCAGTCCATGCGCGTTTAATGCAGGGCCGTGGCCCGGCGGTCCGGTTCTGGCGCGCCGGCGGCATGGCCGGAATCGGCCGAATCTGCCGAGTCCGCCGCCCCGCGGCGGATCTGCTCGAGCTTGATCTCGACATGGCGCGAGAACACATACTCGGCCGGGCGCTGTCCGTCCAGCGGAATATCGGGCGCCATCGGCCCATCGGTGCGCACGCCGCGCAGCGCCACGCGCATCGCCTTCAGCGGATGCGCGACGGTATCGGCGACCGCGGTGGCCTCGTAGCCGCTGTGCACCATGCAGTTGGCGCATTTCTCATAGTTGCCGGTGCCATAGGCGTCCCAGTCGGTGTCCTCCATCAGCTCGCGGAACGTCGCCGCATAGCCTTCGCCGAGCAGATAGCAGGGACGCTGCCAGCCGAACACGGTGCGCGCGGGATTGCCCCAGGGCGTGCAGCGGTAGGTCTGGTTGCCGGCGAGGAAATCGAGGAACAGCGTCGACTGGCTGAAGGCCCATTGGCGGCCGCGCCGGCCGCGCGCGAGGATGTCGCGGAACAGCTGGCGCGTCCTGCCGCGATGCAGGAAATGCTGCTGGTCGGGCGCGCGCTCGTAGGCATAGCCCGGCGAGACGGTGATGCCGTCCACGCCCATCGCCTTGACCGAATCGAAGAAGCGGGCCACGCTCTCGGCATCGGCATCGTTGAACAGCGTGCAGTTGATGTTGACCCGAAAGCCGCGCTGCTTGGCGGCGCGGATCGCGGCGACCGCGCGCTCGTAGACGCCGGGCTGGCAGACCGCGCGGTCGTGCATCCCGGCATCGCCGTCCAGGTGCACGGACCAGACGAAGTAGGGGCTGGGCCGGTAGGCGTCGAGCTTCTTCTCCATCAGAAGCGCGTTGGTGCACAGGTAGACGAACTTGCGGCGCGCGACGATGCCCTCGACGATGGCCGGCATCTCCTTGTGCAGCAGCGGCTCGCCGCCGGCGATCGACACCACCGGCGCCCCGCATTCGTCGACCGCCGCCAGGCATTCGTCGAGCGACAGGCGCTGGTTCAGGATGGGCTCGGGGTAGTCGATCTTGCCGCAGCCGGCGCAGGCCAGGTTGCAGCGGAACAGCGGCTCGAGCATCAGCGCGAGCGGATAGCGCCGGCGGCCGGCCAGCCGCTGGCGGACCACATAGGCGCCGACGCGGGCGACCTGGAGCAGGGGGATGGCCAAGGCGCGCTTCCTCCTTCGATGTGGGTGGATGGATGTCTGGGCGGGATCGCGCTGCGCCCGGCGGCTTCAGGCCATCGTGACGCCGGCCAGTTCGGCCGGCAGCCGGAACTGCGCGCTTTCCTCGCGGCCATTCATCGTGCTGACTTCGACCGTGCCCAGCCGGCGCAGCGCGGCCAGCACGTCCTCGACCATCGCCTCCGGCGCCGACGCGCCGGCGGTGATGCCGACCACGGCGGCATCGCGCACCCAGGCCGGGTCGAGCTCGCTGCCGTCCGCGATCAGATAGGACGGCACGCCGCTCTCGCTGCCGATCTCGCGCAGGCGGTTGGAATTCGAACTGTTGGGCGCGCCGATCACCAGCAGCACGTCGACCTGCGTGGCCAGCTCGCGCACCGCGCTCTGGCGATTCTGCGTGGCATAGCAGATGTCGCGCGTATCGGGTCCGACCAGATCATGGAAGCGCCGTTCCAGGGCCGCGATGATGCCGCGCGTATCGTCGACGCTCAGCGTGGTCTGGGTGACATAGGCGAGCGGCGTATCGGCGGCCAGGTCCAGCTGCGCGACCTCGGCCTCGTTCTGCACCAGGATCACGCGGCCGGGAATCTGCCCCATGGTGCCGACCACCTCGGGATGGCCGGCATGGCCGATCAGGATCACGATGCGGCCGCTGGCCGCGTATTGCCGGCCCTGGTTGTGGACCTTGATCACCAGCGGGCAGGTCGCGTCGATCGCATGCAGCTGGCGGGTCCGGGCTTCTTCCTCGACGCTGCGCGCGACGCCGTGCGCGCTGAAGATCGTCACCGCGTCGGCCGGCACCTCGTCGAGCTCCTCGACGAAACGCGCGCCCTTGTCGCGCAGGGTGTCGACCACATGGCGATTGTGGACGATCTCGTGCCGTACATAGACCGGCGCGCCGTGCTTGACCAGCGCGCGATCGACGATCTCGATCGCTCTTACCACGCCCGCGCAGAAGCCGCGCGGCTGAGCCAGAATCACCCGCATGGAGACGTTCCCCCTGGCAATACCCTGTCGACACAGCGCCATCGGTGTCCGGGAAGCGTCGCTTCCCGTCGTACGGTGGTTACTATATACCCGCGTCAGCGCCTCTGCCCGGCGCCAGGGGCGGCACGATCGACCGCCCGATCGACCGCCCGATCGACAGCAACGATGGAGAGCCCGATGGAAAGCATCGACGACGACGTTCTGGTGACCGGCGCATCGGGTTTTCTGGGCTCGGCGGTGGCGCGGCAAGGGCTCGCGCGCGGCTGGCGCGTGCGCGTGCTGGTTCGCGCCGGCAGCCCGCGCGGCAATCTCGAGGGCTTGCCGGTGCGTATCGTCGAGGGCGACATGTGCGACCCGAAATCGGTCGAGCGCGCGATGCGCGGGGTCCGTTATCTGTTCCACGTGGCGGCGGATTACCGGCTGTGGGCGCCCGAGCCCGAGGCCATCGTCCGCACCAATGTGGTCGGCGCCGAGACGATGATGGCCGCGGCGCGGCGCTGCGGCGTCGAAAAGGTCGTCTATACCAGCAGCGTCGCCACACTGCGCGTGCAGGGCGCGGCCGCGCCGGTCACCGAGACCGCCACGCTGTCGCCGCAGCAGGCGATCGGGGCGTACAAGCGCAGCAAGGTGCTGGCCGAGCGCGCGGTCGAACGGGAGATTGCGGGCGGGCTGCCGGCCGTGATCGTCAATCCGTCGACACCGATCGGGCCGCGCGACATCCGGCCTACGCCCACCGGCCGCGTGATCGTCGAAGCGGCCAGCGGGCGCATTCCGGCCTTCGTCGATACCGGCCTCAACCTCGCGCATGTCGACGATGTCGCGCAGGGGCATTGGCTCGCGCTCGAACGCGGACGCATCGGCGAGCGCTATATCCTCGGCGGCGAGGACGTGCCGCTGCGGCAGATGCTGCGCGATATCGCCGAGCTGACCGGCCGCCGCGGGCCGCTGGTGCCGCTGCCGCGCTGGCCGCTGATCCCGTTCGCCCATCTGTCCGAGGCGATCGCGCGGCGGCGCGGCACCGAGCCGCTGCTGACGGTCGACGGGCTGGCGATGTCGCGCTACCGGATGTACTTCAGCTCGGACAAGGCGCGCCGCGAACTGGACTACCGGCCGCGGCCGTATCGGGAAGGGCTGCGCGATGCGGTCGAGTGGTTTCGCGGGGCGGGGTATCTGCGCTGAGGCCGGGGGATTCAAGCGCGCCAATGCAGCGGCGGCCCGCAGGCCGCCGTACGCAACGATGATCGTGGGGCCGGACCTACCAGCGCAGCTGCTTGTTGCGCTGCCCGGCGCTCAGCGTGGTGCGCTTGGATTTGCCCTGATAGTCCGCGGTGACCTGGTAAGTGCCCTTCGGCCCCTTGATCAGGCAGCGCGGTCCGGTCGAGCGGAAGTTGGCGACCTGCTTGCCGCCGCGCGACAGCGTGATATCGACATCGGACAGGTATTCGCCGCGCGGGCCTTCGGTCATCAGCAGGCCCATGTCGTAGTTGCGGGCCTCGGCACGCATCGCTTGTTGCTCGTCTTCGGCTACGCCGCCGCAAACATAGGTGAAGGGGCCAGCCGTCTGCGGCGTCAGGTCCGCCGCCAGGGCGGGGACGCTGAAGGCCAGCGCGCCGAGCGCGGCGGCACCGAAGCGGGCGAGGCGACCGGCAGGGCGGTGCGGGTGGCGGGGAGGGTCGGTGCGGCCGGAATGGCCAAGGCAGGACGATTCGGATGCAAGAGTCAGTGTCTTCATCGAGGTTCTCCTGTGACGGGGATAGCCGTTTGACGATGCGAAGGCCGGGTTTGTTCTTGCCTCGCAGGCAATTTGCCGACGGGTTTTCTGCTTTCTTGCCGATCCCGCAAAAGTAGCCGCGACCATCGAGGCGCCGCAGCGGACATCCGGACGCGTAATACAGCGTCACAAATGCAACACTTCCCGAGGCCAATATTACGGCGCCGCCGCATACAGTACGCCCATGTTCAACGGTTCCTCAGGGGGACAGCCATGAAACGGATTCTCGCAATGGTCGCTGTGGGCGGTGCCATGCTGGCAGCCAGCGCCGCGGCGCATGCCGGGGTGGACATCCATATCGGCGTCGGCGTGCCGGGCGTGGTGGTCGCGCCGGCCCCGGTCTACCGGCCGGCCCCGGTCTATGCTCCAGCGCCTGTCTATGCGCCGGCCCCGGTCGCCTATGCGCCGGCGCCGGTGGTCGTGGCGCCCCGCCCCGTAGTGGTCGCGCCCGCGCCGGTCCGCTACGGCCCGCCGTATGGCTACGCCCGCGGCTGGCACCGCCACGACGGCTACCGCGAGGCGCGCTGGCGCGACCACGGCCGCTGGCACTGAGCCACGCACGCCGGCTTCGCGATCGGTGCATCGGCGAAGCCGGCGGCTCGGGCTGCCTCAGGCCGGCGCCGCGGGCGCCGGCGCTTCCTGCAGCGTCGCGTGTTCGGTCATCCGCAGCGCGTCGACGTCGTAGCCGAGCTCGGCAACCCGATGCAGCAGTTGCGAGCGCAGCGCCGGCTCCGGGTCGCGGGCGCGCGTCAGGATCCACAGATAGCGCCCCGACGGCTCGCCGACGATCGACCAGCTGTAGTCTTCGGCGTGGTCCAGGATCCAGTAGTCGCCGACATAGAACGGCCCGAAGAATGACACCTTGAACTTGGCGTTGCGGCTGTCCGGCACCACGCGCGCCTTGCCGCGCGAGATGCGAGGCTTGCCGGTCGCGTCGCGGCCGGCGCGGTTGACGATGTCGAGCAATCCATCCGGCCGCAGGCTGTACTCCGCGGTGACCGCGTCGGCGCCCTGCTCGAAGTGGTTGTCGTAGCGCGCCATCTCGTACCAGCGCCCCAGGTAAGGGTCCAGTTCCACATCCTTGTCCGGCTCGGGCACGTGCGGGTTGCGCACGGGTTCGCGCGAGCGCGCGGCCAGCAGCAGTGCCGCACCGACGCTGGCGACGCCGGCGAGCGTGGCCAGCGTGGTCATGCGAGCCTTGTTCATTTCTGCCTCCTTGGGAGCCTTTGGGATCGGGACATCGGCCAGTCTAGGCAGCGATGAGCGCCGGCGGCATCGGTCCGCGTCCTACGCGCACGGCGGCGCCGGCTGCCGGCCTTGTCGTACCGCAACGAAGTGGCGTATGGTGCTGTATTGACTTGTCTCCATGGAATTGCAGCCGCATGACGCCCACCCAGGACAGCGAAGCCCGCACGCGCAAGGTGATGTTGTGGGTCGTCGCGGTCGGCTTCTTCATGCAGACGCTGGACAGCACCATCGTCAATACCGCGCTGCCGGCGATGGCGGCCAGCCTCGGCGAGAGTCCGCTGCGGATGCAGTCGGTGATCATCGCGTACTCGCTGACGATGGCGGTGATCATCCCGGCGTCGGGCTGGCTGGCCGACCGTTTCGGCACGCGCCGGATCTTCCAGCTGGCGATCGCGCTGTTCGTGCTGGGCTCGCTGCTGTGCGCCTATGCGCAGAGCCTGCCGTTCCTGGTGGCGGCGCGCGTGGTGCAGGGCGTCGGCGGCGCGATGCTGCTGCCGGTCGGGCGGCTGGCGGTGCTGCGGACCTTTCCGCGCGAGCAGTTCCTGCAGGCGCTCAGCTTCGTCGCCATCCCCGGCATGATCGGCCCGCTGATCGGGCCGACGCTGGGCGGCTGGCTGACGCAGGCGCTGTCGTGGCACTGGATCTTCCTGATCAACGTGCCGGTCGGGCTGCTGGGCGGCCTGGCGACGCTTCGCTATATGCCGGACAGCCGCCTGGCCGAGACCGGCCGCTTCGACCTCGCCGGCTACGCCTTCCTCGCGACCGCGATGGTGACGATCTCCTTCGCGCTCGACGGCCTGGCGGACTTCGGCTTCGAGCACGCCACCGTGCTGATGCTGCTGATCGCCAGCCTGGCGGCGCTGACGGCCTACGCGCTGCATGCGGCGCGGCGCACGCAGCCGCTGTTTCCGCTGACGCTGTTCCGCATCCACAGCTTCAGCGTGGGCCTGCTGGGCAATCTGTTCGCGCGCATCGGCAATGGCGCGATGCCGTTCCTGATCCCGCTGACGCTGCAGGTTTGCCTTGGCTACTCGCCGCTGTACGCAGGCCTGATGATGCTGCCGGTGACCGCGGCCGGCATGCTGTCCAAGCGCGTGGCGACCCGCCTGATCGAGCGGCACGGCTATCGGCGCGTGCTGGTGACCAATACCTTCGTGGTGGGCCTGGTGATCGCCTCGTTCGGGCTGATTTCGCCGACGCTGCCGCTGCCCCTGGTGCTGTGCCAGCTGGCGCTGTTCGGCGCCGTCAATTCGATCCAGTTCACCGCGATGAATACGGTCACGCTGAAGGACCTCGGCGGCGCCAGCGCCAGCGGCGGCAACAGCCTGCTGTCGATGGTGCAGATGCTGGCGATGAGCCTGGCGGTGACTTCGGCCGGCGCGCTGCTGGGCACCTTCAACCGCGTATTGCAGGAGCACGCGCAGGCCGGACCGCTGCCGGCGTTTCATGCCACCTTCGTCTGCGTCGGGCTGATTACGTCGGCGTCGGCGTGGATCTTCATGCAGCTGACGCCGGAGGACGATACCGGCACGGGCCGGGCCGCCCGGGAAACCCGCGAGACGGCCGAGGCGGCGGAGGTCTGACGGGGCGGGGCAGGGCGTGCCGGTCAGGACTGACGCGCCTGCGCCGGAAGATGGGCGCGGCGGATATTCGGCGCGCAGGGTGGGATGTCGTGATGCCACTCGCGCGGGATGTCCGGCTCGACATCGTATTCGTTGCGCACGATGGTCTCGATCGCGGTACAGACGCCCACCGTGCCCCTGGGGCCCACGCAGACCAGGCTGCGCGGATGTTCGGCATGGCGCGGTACCGCGTACACGTGCATTCCTTCGCGATACAGCGGATGGCTGGGCAGCCGCGCATTGACCATCTCGACGAAGCGGCGCGGACTGATCACTGGCTTTTCCATGGCGGTCTCCCTGCGAGCGGAACAGCCCCGCATGCCGGTGCGCCGCGGCGCCGGTGGCCAGTGGGGTTCTCCCGTCGTGGTGAGAGTCGGTCGGATCGGGTCCAGTGAGACGCCGACGGCGTCTGCGCCCTGCCGGCAAGGTGCCGTCAAGCCAGGTCGCGAGCGCGCAGCAGACCCGCGTCGGGCGGAGGCCCGACGTCTTCAGCGTAGTGCATATCGGCCGGTGTTCAAGCGCCGGCGCCCCGGCTCAGTGTTCCGTGGCGACGCGGGGGCCGTTCAGCAGCCGATTGCATTCGGCCCAGCCGGCCGCCTGCGCCTCGGCCTGCGTGGGCCACTCCGCGTGCGCCTCGATGATGCAGTCGCAGTCGGCGCTGCCGCAGTGTTCCTCGAGCACCATCTGCCAGGTGTAGGCCTGCGGCTGCAGCTCGATTACGTGCAGCACCACGGTGCGGTGCTGGTCGGACAGGGACAGGGATGTGTTCGGCATGGCGGGGCCCCCTTGCTACCTGATTCATCGTAGCAGTTGAGCCGCGGGATTTCGGCCTGGGGCGCCGTCCGGTCCGCCGCTTTTGTTTCGTGGGCATTTACAGTATCTTCTGCGCTTGCGCGTGCCCCCGCCCGTGCCCCGCCGCCGACCTCCTTGTCTCGATGAGCCGCATTTCCTCCTCCGCCGCTTCGAACACATCCGCCGACCTGGGCGCCGCCGTCGCCTCGCTGCTGGCGCACTACGACTCCACGGTGCTGCCGCTGTGGACCGGCCCCGGCTGGCACGAATCGATCGGCTTGCCCTACGAGGCGCTGGCGGGGCACGATGCCAGCCCGCTGCCAGTGCAGCGCTATCGGGCGATGGCGTGCGCGCGGCAGCTCTACGTGTTCTCGCGCCAGCCCGACGGGATCGCGCATGCCGATACGCTGTTCGCCGCGCTGCGCCGGCGGTTCGCCGACCCGGACGGGGGCTGGTACTACAGCATCGACGCCGGCGGCGCGCCGCTCGATACCGGCAAGGACCTGTACACGCACGCCTTCGTCGTGTTCGCCTGCGCCGCGTACTGGCGCCGCAGCGGCAATGCGGACGCTCGTGCGGTGCTGGACGATACCGTCGCGCTGATCGAAACGAAATTCGGCATTCCGGACGGCCTGTACCACGCCGCGCTGGCGCGCGACTTCACCGTCGAGCGGCAGGCGGTGCTGCAGAACCCGGTGATGCATCTGACCGAGGCCTATCTGGCAGCCTATGAGGCCACGGCCGACCAGTGGTATGTGCAGCGCCTGCGGGAGATCGCGCGGCAGGTCCAGCGGACTTTCGTCGATCCGGCCAATGGCTGCGTCGCCGAGCTGCCGCTGGGCACGGCCGACAACCGCATCGAGCCGGGCCACCAGTTCGAGTGGTATTCGCTGCTGGCGATGGCGCCGTCGGTGTTCGGCGCCTGCGAACTGGGCGAGTCGCTGACGCGCGGCTGCGCGTTCGCGCAGCGCCATGGCGTGGCACCGCAGACCGAGGGCGTGGCCGCCGCGCTAGGCGCCGACGGGCACATCATCGATGCGACGCAACGGATCTGGGCGCAGACCGAATACGCGCGGGCGCTGGCGCTGCGTGGCGACGAAGAGGGACGCGCCGCGCTGGCGCGATGGTTGGCGGCTTTCCCTGGCCGTTTCCTGCATGCGCGCGGCTGGCACGAATGCATCGGCCCCGACGACGCGGTGCTGCGCGGCGAGATGCCGTCGACCACGCCTTACCACCTGGCCACCGCCTACGAGGCGCTGCGCAAGCTCGCCGATTGAATCCGGGGCGGTAGAGCGGGGCGGCTCAGTCCTGCACGCCGTTTTCGCGCAGCAGCCGCTCGCATTCGTCGAGCATGTCGTGCGCGAAGGCCGATTGATAGTTCGGGTCCAGCGCTTCCATCATTTCATGCGCGGCGTACAGCCCGGCCGCGCGCGACAGCGTCTCGGCGAGCTGGCGTGCCAGCCGATCGCTCAGCTCCGACAGCAGCCGGCGCTCGCTCAGCGCCAATTGCAGCCGCGAACGCGACAGCCATTGCGCGGCCAGCGTCGCGCCCTGCGCGTCGGTGATCCATTTGCCATGCTCGTAATAGGCCGACAGGCGCTCGGCGGCCAGCGCGAACAGCAGGGCCTTGCGGGTATCGAAATCGAGCAGGGGAGCGGAAGGAGTCGCTGACATCGGAAAACGAATCGGATTGGCACGGGCGGGCGAAATCCGCCCCACAAACGGAAAGGGTGCAGTCAGGCCACGGGCGACCGCGACGGTATCAAGCCGCCGAATCGGCGCCGATCGACGCCAGCCGCTGGCCAAGCCAGACACCGATGTCGGCGATCTCCTCGAGGCAGACCGAATGGGGCATCGGATAGGTTTGCCACGTCAGCGGATAGCCGCGTTGCTGCAACAGGTCGCGCGCCTGCGTGCCAAGCGCCAGCGGCACGACGTCGTCCTGCGCGCCATGCGCGGCGAAGATCGGCGTGGCGGCGTTGGCCGGCGCGGACTCGGCGTCGAGCAGCGCGGGCGAGGCCAGATAGGTCGACAGCGCGATGATGCCGGCCAGCGGCTCGGGATGGGTCAGTCCGGCCAGATAGGCCATCGCGCCGCCCTGCGAGAAGCCCGCCAGCACGATGTGCGAGCTCGGGATGCCGCGCGCGTTCTCGCGGGCGATCAGCGCGCGGATCGTTTCCCGCGACGCGCGGATGCCGCTCTCGTCGGCGTGGCGGCGCGCGTCGCTGAGCGACACGATGTCGTACCAGGCACGCATGATATAGCCGCCGTTGCAGGTCACCGGAATCAGCGGCGCGTGCGGAAAGACGAAGCGGACCGCAGCGCTCGGAGGCAAGCCAAGCTCGGGCACCACCGGCACGAAATCGCCGCCATCGGCGCCCAGGCCGTGCATCCAGATCACGGCAAAGCGTGGCTCCGGTGCGGTTTCGATTTCGATGGGGGCGTCGGCGGCGGATGGGGCGGCGTAGAAGGCTTCGGTCATGGCAGGGCGCGAGGGTCAACGGCGCGCTGGGGAGGGACTGGACGGCATCGAGAGGGGATGGCGTGCGGTGCCCTCAGGGAAACGCCGGCATCCGCACTTTGCGAATGCAACGGCGCCAGGCAGCGCGGCTGCGCAGTATCGCACAGATGCGGCGCGCACCCGCCCGAGGGCGCACCGCTGAAGGCAAGGGATCAGGCCGCCGAGGGGACGATCGGCACGGTGGTCAGCCCGGGTGCGATGCGCGAAGGCGGCGTGGCCGTCTGCGGCGGCACCGGCACGGTGTGCGAAACGGCGGCCTCGGCCAGCTCGGCGTGCTCGGCCGCAGCGGCCTCGCTGGCGCGGCGTTTGTCGACCACCTGTTCGACCCCGGCGCTGGCCACCTCTTCCAGAAAGCCGACCATGTCGCGGTAGTAGTCGACCTGCATCTGCGCCTCCAGCAGCCGCCGTTCGGCCTGGAACAGTGCAAGCCGCATGTCCTGCAGCTCCTTGGCGGCGATCTTTTCCGGGCTGGGTGCAATGAACAGTGATGCAAGCGAACGCATGGCGGTGTACCTCCCGTACTGGACTCGATGATCCTTGTGGTCGAAAAACCTCTCAGGCCATGCGATCCAATATAGACGCCAATGCACGTCGGCCATGTGCGGCGGACCGCATCCGTCGCGGATCGCCCACAACCGCGCGCCCGGCCCGATTGTCGGATCGCGGCGGAGCGGGGTAGATTGTCCGGTGTGCCGCAGCGGGACACGCCAATTTATGAGCTTGGCTTCACGTGGCGCACCTCTCGATGCGACTGGCAGGGGGGCGCCACAATATTTTTCTTGACTATCTATCTATCGATAGATAACATGCAACGCATGGAAGCCGCAGTCCGTTGAAGCCCTGAATGCTCAACGCACTGCAGGTCCAGCAGCATTACCGAGCCGCCGAGGCTATTTTTTTGACCATGGTTGTCTATCTACGAGTAGATAATAACTGTCACGGAAAGCGCCGGTGTCACCGTTGCCAGGACTGACGCGGAACCCTGAACGAGAACCCCGCCGGTCCAACGAAGCCAGGAGAAACATCATGCAAGCCAAGTTCGCCAAGACCCTGATCGCCATCGCCACCGTGGCCGCCGCAACCGTCGCGGGCCAGGCCGCCGCCGCGTCCGCGGGCAGCGTGCCGGCCGACCGCTACGGCTACGAACTGCGTACCGGCAAGTTCGACCCGTACAGCGAGGGTGCCCGCACCGGCAAGTTCGACGTCTACAGCGAGGGCGCGCGTGCGGGCAAGTTCGACCCCTTCACCGAAGGCGCCCGCGTCGGCAAGACCGATCCGTTCACCGACAGCTTCCGCAGCGCCGGCCTGGATCGCACCGGCGTGTCGGCCTCGCCGTCGCGCCGCTTCGACTCGTACACCGACGGTGCGCGCAGCGTCGACGCCTACACCGACGGCGCCCGCGCCTGAGTCCGCGGCGGGCGTCCAGCCCGCGGCCATCATCGTGGCCGGGCCGCCCGTACCGCGGTCCGGCTTGTTTTCAGGAGTCGATCATGGGAATTCGCGACAGTGTTCTGATTGTGTCCGGCTGGCTGTTGCTGTGCGGGGCAAGTGGTTGGCTCGTCACGGCGATCGCGCAGGTGTTGCCTGCTTGAGGGCGCGCATGGGCTCGCATCTTGCATGACGCCAGCACGGCAGACATGCCGGCAATCCGGGGCTATCCCTCATTGCTAACCTATCTGTTGGTAGATAAAGTGGCGTCATGAAAGCGCAATCCGTCCGCGAGCAACTGCTCGACCACACCTTCGCCCTGATCCGCCGGCGCGGTTTCAATGGTTTCAGCTATCGCGACCTCGCCGACCTGGTCGGCGTCAAGACGTCCAGCATCCACTATTACTTCCCCTGCAAGGAAGATCTGGCGCTGGAAGCGACCAAGCAATACACGGCAAAGATCGCCGAGGAACTGAGCCATATCGACCCGGCGCTGAGCCCGGTCGAGCGCGCCGAGCTTTACCTGAACGGCTGGCGCCGCAAGCTCGACCCCGACCAGATCTGCATGTGCGGCATGCTGGCGACCGAAACCGAGTGCCTGCCGGAGGCGGTCCATGCGGTGCTGAAGGACTTCTTCCTGCTGCACGAACGCCTGCTGACCGGCATGATCGAACAGGCCCGTGCCGAAGGTGCGCCGGCCCAGCCGATCCCGGCTTCCGAGCTGGCCATGGTGATCTTCGGCGCACTGCAAAGCGGCCTGATCTCGGCACGCCTGTTCCGCTCGCCCGAACGCTGGGAGGCGGCGGCCCAGATGCTGCTGGCTGCGGTGGGCAAGCCGGCCGGCGCATCCGCATCCGCCGCTCCACTGCCGGCCGAAGCCGCGGCCGGTTGAGCGCGGCGACGCCGCACCCCGATCTCCATTCCCGCCGCCGGTCGATCTCGACCGGCAGTTCGGCGCCGCCTCCGGTCCGCCATCCCGCGGACCCCGATACCCACTCCTGTGCTGCAGCGGTTGCCCGCCCGGGCGATGCATGCTGCAATCCTGCCCGATGGCGATCTCCCTGCTGATTCTGCTGATGGCCGGCGCACTGCTGGTGTGCGCCGCGATCGCGATCGCCAGTTGGCCGCGGCGCGACGATCCCACCGTGCGGGCCTTCCTGCTGCTGGCGGTCGGCGCCGGCATCTGGTGCGCCGGGCGCATGCTGGAAATCCAGGCTCCCAACGTCGCCGAACGCATCCTCTGGGCCAAGCTCCAGTATCCGGGCATCCTGATGGTGCCGGTGGGCTGGCTGCTGTCGGTCGTGCGGCTGACGCGTCCCGACCATGTGATCGGCCGCGGCTGGATGACGCTGGCGTTGGCGGTCGGCGTCGCCGGCATGGTGCTGGTGCTGACCAACGAACGCCACGGCCTGGTCTGGCCGCAGGTCCAGTGGTTCGGTGGCGTTGGCCTGCATACGCGCGCCGTGTTCTCGCACGGCCCGGCCTATTGGGCGCTGGCCGCCTACAGCTACGGACTGCTGCTGGCGAGCCTGTATTTCCTCGTGATGGCGCGCCCGCGCGGCAAGCTGCCGCCGGGCGGCAGGGCGCTGCTGATCGCCGGCCTGCTGTTGCCGGTGCTTGCCAACGTCGCCTATCTGCGCGGCTGGACGACTGCGCTCGGCGGCGACCTGACGCCCGCGACGTTCTCGGTGATGGCGCTGCTGGTCTGGCTGTGCGCGCTGCGGCCGCATCTGGGGGACGTCGGTCACTATGCGCGGCTGCGCGTGTTCGATGCGCTGCGCGAAGGCTGCGTCATCGTCGACGACCGCGAGCGGATCGCCGATCTGAACCGCACCGCGCAGCGCATGTTGCCGGGGCTGCGGCGCGGCGACCCGGCGCCCGCTTCATGGATGGCGACCAGGCCCTATGTGGCCGGTGTCCCGGACTACGAGCTGACGGTCGAACCGGTCCGAAACCTGGACGACCGGGTCATCGGCCGCATCGTCTTCGTGCGCGATGTCAGCGCGTTTCGCACGCGCGAGCATGCCTTGGTGGAGGAGAACTCCAATCTGGCGGTGCGGCTCAACGAGACCGTCGACAAGCTGCTGCGCATCGAAGGCGATCTGTATCGCGACCCGCTGACCGGCCTGTTCAACCGGCGCTTCTTCCAGCGCGAGGCCGGTGTGCTGCTGGCTGCCGCGCAGGAGCGCGGCACGCCGCTCGGGCTGATGCTGATCGACGTCGACTTCTTCAAGCAGTACAACGACATCTATGGCCACCTGCGCGGCGACGAATGTCTGCGTGCGATCGGCGCCACGCTGGCGCAGACGCTCGACGAGGCCGCCAGTTTCTGCGCGCGCGTCGGCGGCGAGGAATTCGCCGTGGTGCTGCACCAGGCGGACGCCCAGCGTACCCGCGCCATCGGCATGCGCATGCTGCAGGCGGTGCGGTCGCTGCAGATGCCGCATGTCGGCGCCGATCCGTCCCATCCGTTCCTCAGCATCAGCGTCGGCGCGGTGTCGCGCGTTCCGGACTCGCCGCTGATCGAGGAGCTGGTGGCGGCGGCCGATGTCGCGCTGTACGCGGCCAAGCGCGGCGGCCGCAACCGGCTGGTGATGGCCGGCGGCCAGGCGAGCGCGCCGATGTCCGCAGATGACACGGATAACGCGGACGACGGGGATAACGCGGACAACGGGGATAGCGCGGATAGCGCGGATAGCGCCGATCCATCCCGCCCGCTGGTCTGACCGCGCTGCCGGCCCGCCAGCCTTCCAGCCTGCCAGGAGACAAGATGCCCACGCTCGATACGCTGATCGCCTTCTTTGGCATTGCAGTGCTGCTTGGCCTGGCGCCCGGGCCTGACAACGTCTTCGTGCTGCTGCAGTCGGCCATGCGCGGCCCGCGCGCCGGTTTGACGGTGGTGCTGGGCCTGTGCACCGGCCTGCTGGTCCATACCACCGCGGTCGCGCTCGGACTGGCGACGCTGTTCGCGGCGTCGGCCACCGCGTTCACCGTGCTGAAGATCTGCGGCGCGCTGTATCTGGCGTGGTTGGCGTGGCAGGCGTTCCGCGCGCCGGTCGATGCGCCGGTGCAGGCGGGCGAGCGGGCTGGCGACGGCTGGCAGATGTATCGCCGCGGTGTGGTGATGAACGTCACCAATCCCAAGGTCGCGATCTTCTTCCTCGCCTTCCTGCCGCAATTCGTCTCGCCGGCGCAGGGACCGATCGCCATGCAGATCGCAGTGTTCGGCGCGGTGTTCATGCTCGCGACGCTGCTGGTATTCGGCGCGATCGCGTGGTTCTCGGGTTTGTTCGGCACCTTGCTGCTGCGCTCGCCGCGGGCGCGACGGGCGTTGAACTGGTTCGCCGGCACGGTCTTCGCCGGCCTCGCGCTGCGGCTTGCGACGGCGCAGCGATAGGGGCGAGCGCCAGCGCCCGGCCTCAATGCCAAACGCCAGTCCGCTACGGCACCGACATGCGCTGCGAATTGGCGCACCGAGGCTGTCCGTATAGATTCTGAAACATGGATCGCGGTACGTCGGCGAGTTTCTACAGCGTCGGATCCGCTTCGACAGCAGGCCCGCGCGGGAGCGCTAGATTGCGCCTTTCCGCTCGACCGCCGAGGCGACCGTCATCGTGTTTCCATCTTCCTTCTCCTCCCTCGGCCGTCCGCCCGGTCAGCCGTTGTTGCGTTCCGAACCCGGGCAATTCCACCCTGATGGCCGACGCGCCGATCCCGCGCTGGACCCAATGCATCCATGCGCCGCGCTGGCGCTGCTCCAGCCGCCGCTGACAGCCGAACCCGTGCTGACGCGCGTCCCGCTCGATGCACCCGATCCCGCCAGCCATGTCGACGCGGCACTGGGCTTGCTGCGCCGGCGCACCGGCGTGCCGCTCGCCGAACGTCTCGCCACGGGTCTGCCCGGCGATCGCGCCGGTGCGATTGCGCTGCTCGACGAGCTGCTCGCCGATGGCAAGCCGGCCGGCCCGCTCGCCTCGTCAAGCCCGCTTGCCGCTTCGGCACAGGGCAGCAGCGCCATCGCACAGGCGCATGCGCTGCGCGATCGCCTGCGGAGCGGGGCATCGGCAGACGCGGACGTCCCCACGCTGCAGCGCGCGGTCGAAGCACTGATCGGCGCGCTGGAGGCGACGCCCTACGGCCGCCAGCATGCGTCGATGCGGGAACGGGCCGACGCCGCGCTTCGCGCGATCGTCGGCGGCCCTCCATGGGACCTCGTCGCGATGATCAACAGCGACCGCCTGCCGGATCGTCAGGCCGCGGTCCACCAGGTCGACCTCCTGCTGGCGCATCTGCAAATGCTGGCCCGCACCTGCGAGCCAACGTCGGCTGCCGATCCCTTCCCGCCCGCACTGCGCGCGGCGTTATACCGGCTGGCGCTCGAGGGCGGTCACGGGCTGAGCCCCGCGCAGCGGATCGCTCTGCGCCAGTGCCCGGGACTCGGCCCGGAACTGGCGCCGGTGCTGCACGCGGGCAGTACGCTGTCGAGCGTGGCAGCGAACACGCTCGACCGGCTTTGCCGGCATGCCAGGCACTGTGCGGCCGACGCGAACCGGCACGCCGACGATGCGGTCCTTCTCGCCGAACTGGCTGCGCTCGGCGCCTGCGCACGCAAGCTCGTCGAAAGCGCGCCGTCCGCCGGCGGCGCCTTGGACCGGCAGGCCTGGGCGGCCGCGCGCGACGGCCT
>NZ_AMPR02000456.1:0-17378 GCF_000307735.3 Cupriavidus sp. HPC(L)
CGACCCCGGCGCGCTTCAGGGCTCGGGCCAGGGAACCGCCGATCAGGCCGACGCCGACGATCACGACACGGGAAAAATGCAGGGCACTCACGACAGTACGCCGAGACCGGCGGCGGAAAGGAGGAAAACCGGCATTGTAGCCGCTCGCTGCACGGCGGCGGGCGCGATCGGTACACGCGGGCCGGATATGGCAAACAGGGCGCCAGCGGCGCCCTGTCGAATGTTCAACCACGGCGCCGCCGCCGCACGGCGGCAACCCTATTGCAGCGCGCGCTCGAGCGCCGCGATAAACGCGGCATTTTCATCCGGCAACCCGATCGTCACGCGCAGCCACTGCGGCAGCCCGTAGCTGCCGACCGGCCGCACGATCACGCCCTGCTTGAGCAGCGCGAGATTGACGCGCGCGCCGGCCTCGTTGTCGTCGCCGACGCGGACCAGCACGAAGTTGCCGTACGAAGGCACATACTGCAGCCCGAGCCGCTCGAAGGCCGCCACCAGCTGCGCCTTGCCCTCGCGATTGAGCGTCGCGCTCTTGCGCAGGAAGGCGTCGTCGCCGAGCGCGGCCACCGCGGCCGCCTGCGCCAGGCTGTTGACGTTGAACGGCTGGCGGATTCGGTTCAGCAGATCGGTCAGCGCCGGCTGCGCGACCGCATAGCCGACCCGCAGCCCGGCCAGCCCATAGGCCTTCGAGAACGTGCGCGAGACCATCAGGTTCGGATACTTGCGCACCCACTGCACCGACTCGTACTGGTCCTCGGGGTCCAGATATTCGTTGTAGGCCTCGTCGAGCACCACCACCACGTCGGCCGGCACCCTGGCGAGGAAGGCCTCGATCTGCGCGGCGGGCAGGAAGGTCCCGGTCGGATTGTTCGGGTTGGCGATGAAGACCAGCCGGGTATCGGGCGCGATCCCCGCCGCCATCGCCTCGAGATCGTGGCCGTAGTCGCGCGCCGGCACCTCGATCGCGCGCGCGCCGATTTCCTGCGTCGCCAGCGCGTAGACCGCGAACGAGTACTGCGCATAGACGATCGACTCGCCCGGCTTGACCAGCGCGTGCGCCGCCAGCTCGAGGATGTCGTTGCTGCCATTGCCCAGCGTCAGCCAGTCGGCCGGCACGTCGTAGCGGGCCGACAGCGCGGCCTTCAGTTCGAAGCCGTTGGAGTCGGGATAGCGGCCCAGCTCTGCCACCGCGGCCGCCATTGCCGTCCTGGCGGACTCGGGCATGCCGAGCGGATTCTCGTTGGAGGCCAGCTTGACGATGCCGGCCTCGTCGAGGCCGAACTCGCGCGCGACCTCGGAGATCGGCTTGCCCGCCACATAAGGGGAAATCGCCCGCACATATTCCGGACCGAACTGCCTGCCCTGCTCTGCCATATCGACTCCTGATTGCTTTGCCTCGGCCCCCCGCGGGCCCGATGTTCGTGTCGCCGCTGCCCGCCAGCTTGCTACTTGCTCGACGGATACGAGCCCAGCACCTTGAAGTACGCCGCGTTGGCGCGCAACTGCTGCAATGCCCGCTCGACGGCGGCATCGCGCTGGTGGCCCTCGATATCGACGTAGAAGTAGTACTCCCAGGCCCCGCTGCGCGCCGGCCGCGATTCGAAGCGGCACATCGACACGCCGTTGTCGGCCAGCGGTGCCAGCAGCTGGTACACCGCGCCGGCCTTGTTAGGCACCGACAGGATCAGCGAGGTCTGGTCGCTGCCCGACGGCTCGGTCTCGTAGCGGCCGATCACGGCGAAGCGCGTGCGATTGTGCGGATCGTCCTGGATATGCGAGCGGATGATATGCAGGTGATAGCGATTGGCCGCGGTCTCGGCGGCGATCGCTGCCACGGTCGGGTCTTCGCTGGCCATGCGCGCCGCCTCGCCGTTGCTCGATACCGCCTGCCGCTCCAGATGCGGATAATTGGCCGTCAGCCAGTGCTGGCACTGCGCCAGCGCCTGCGGATGGGCGCGCACCACGGTCACGCCCTTCATGTCGGGCGACGACGCCATCAGGTTGTGATGGACCTTCAGCGCGATCTCGCCGCTGATCTTCAGCGAGGTCTGCAGGAACAGGTCGAGCGTGCGCGACACCGCGCCCTCGGTCGAATTCTCGACCGGCACCACGCCGTACTCGACCGTGCCGGCCTCGACCGCGCGAAACACCTCGTCGATGCTCGGGCACGGCACGCCGGCGACCTCGTGGCCGAAGTGGGCGTACAGCGCCTGCTCGGAGAAAGTACCGGCCGGACCGAGGAAGGCGACTTCCAGCGGCTTCTCCAGGCCACGGCAGGCCGACATCACCTCGCGCCAGATCGCCGCGACGCTGTCGCCGCGCAGCGGGCCCGGATTGTTGCCCTGGACCTTGCGAATGACCTGCAGCTCGCGCTCCGGCCGGAATACCGGCGCGCCAAATTTCTTCTTGACCTCGCCGACGTCCAGCGCCAGCTGCGCGCGGCGGTTCAGCATCGCCAGCAGCTCGCGGTCGACGGCGTCGATCTGCTCGCGCAGCGGCGCCAGCTCCACGGACAGCGCGCGCTCCTGCTCCTCGGTCGGCATGGTCGGCTGCTGGCCCTGGGCTGGGGCCGCAGCGTTTTTATCTTGTGTCGTCATGATGAAAATCCCGATTCGCCATCGAACGGCAGACCGCGTCCACGCAGGCCGGTCGCGCCGCCGCTGGCGCAATGGCCGCCGCTCAGGCGGCGCTGCGCTCGAACTCGCGCATGTAGTCGATCAGCGCGGTGACGCCCTCCAGCGGCATCGCGTTATACAGGCTGGCGCGCATGCCGCCCACCGACTTGTGGCCCTTGAGCTGGACCAGCCCATTGGCGCGCGCGCCGGCCAGGAAGGCCTCGTTGCGCGACTCGTCGGCCAGGAAGAACGGCACGTTCATGCGCGAGCGGCAGCTCGGATCGATCTCGTTGCGATAGAACGCGCTCTGGTCGAGGAAGTCGTAGAGCGCGCGCGCCTTGGCGATATTGCGCTGCTCGATGCCGTCCACGCCGCCCTGCCGCTTCAGCCATTTGAACACCAGCCCGGCGATATAGATCGCATAGGTCGGCGGCGTGTTGTACATCGAATTGTTGTCGTTGACGATGCGCCAGTTGAACGCCGACGGGCACAGCGGATGCGCGTGGCCAAGCAGGTCTTCACGCACGATCACGATGGTGACGCCGGCCGGGCCGATATTCTTCTGCGCGCCGCCATAGACCACCTGCACGCGCGACCAGTCGATCGGCCGCGACAGGATATGGCTCGATGCGTCGGCGACCACCACGCGGCCGCGGTTCTGGCCGATATCGGGCACCTGCTGGAATTCGACGCCGACGACGGTTTCGTTGGTGCATAGATGCACATAGGCGGCATCGTCGGACAGCTGCCAGGTCGCCGGATCGGGGATGCGCGCGAAGCGCTGTTCGACGCTGCTGGCGGCGATATGGCTGGCGCCGTAGCGGCGCGTTTCCTGTTCGGTCTTGACCGACCAGGTGCCCGTCACGACGAAGTCCGCCTTGGGCCGTTCGGGATTCAACCGGCCGATCAGGTTCAGCGGGACGATGGCGTTCTCGCCGATCGCCCCGCCCTGCAGGAACAGGATGCGGAATTCCTTCGGCACCTTCAGCAGTTCGCGCAGATCCGCCAGCGCCTCGTTGTGGATCCCCTCGAACTCCTTGCTGCGGTGGCTCATCTCCATCACCGAGATACCGGTGCCGTGCCAGGAGAGCATTTCCTCGGCTGCCTGCTGGAGCACCTCGGCCGGCAGGGTCGCGGGCCCCGGGGAGAAGTTGTAGACACGTTCGGCCATGGCGCGCTGCATCATGGCGGCAAGGGAAGGATTCTGGGGATCGTTCATGAACGGAAAGAAAAATGGCTGCTTGGGATAGCCCAAGCAGCCATTATTACCTAAAGACGCATTTCGTTGGCGTCCCAGCGTCGCCGAGGTGGCGCACCGGACGCCGCGCCCGGCTTACTTCGATGCCGCGGTGACTTCCTTCTCGGCGGCGTCGCGCATCGACTTGCCCACCTGCGGGCCGTACTTCTGCATCATCGAGCCCCAGATTTCCTGGGTCGCCTTGCCCTGGTTGGCCATGAACTTCTGGCCGGTCGGCGACTTCAGGAAGGTCGTCAGGTCGCGGATTTCCTGCGCGGTGTAGTACTTGCCGAAGGCGTCGTAGTGGGCCTTGATCGCGTCGTTCTTGAACGCATCGGTGCCGAACTGCTTGCCGGCGCCATCGACCATGCGCTGCACCGCGCCGTTCTTCTTCAGCTTCTCGACCGCGGCCTGCTTCTGCGTGTCGCTCAGCGTCTTGTTCTCGACCAGCACCTGTTCCAGCACCAGCGGCGCTTCCTGCTTGGCGCCGGCCTGCCAGTTCTCGGCCTGGCCCTTGACGGCCTGGTCGGCCTGCATCACGGACAGCAGTTCCTTGATCGCCGCGGTCTTGTCCGCGTCCTGCGCGCGCGCATGCTGCGCGACCATCAAGGCCGGAACAAAAGCAGCCAGCACAGCAATACGTCGAGTGGTGTTGAGCATTATGACTCCCTGATGAATTCGTCCGGTTTAGTCCGGTAGCGACTGGCCTAGTTCCAGCGGCCGCGCCATTGTTGCATCTGATTACGATTGAGCGCCATTGTCACCATTTGCGACATCATCGGCGCCATTGCCGGCACCATTGTCGTCGCCGTTGGTGGCAGCGTCGTGATCGCCGTTCTCGCCGGCCTCGCCGTTCTCGCCATTATCCGCATCGCTTTCGACGATGCGCTGCAGGCCCGAGAGCTTGGTGCCCTCGTCGACGTTGATCAGCGTGACGCCCTGCGTCGCGCGGCCCATCTCGCGGATTTCGGCCACGCGGGTGCGGATCAGCACGCCGCCGGTGGTGATCAGCATGATCTCGTGCTCCGGCGCGACCAGCGCGGCGGCGACCACGCGGCCGTTACGCTCGCTGGTCTGGATCGCGATCATGCCCTTGGTGCCGCGGCCGTGTCGAGTGTATTCGGTGATCGGCGTGCGCTTGCCATAGCCGTTCTCCGTCGCGGTCAGCACGCTGCCAACCGAACCGGCATCCTCGGCGTTTTCCGCGTTCTCGGCCGGCGCAACCAGCATCGCGATCACGGTCTGGCCGTCGTCGAGGTTCATGCCGCGCACGCCGCGGGCCTGCCGGCCCATCGGACGCACGTCGTTCTCGTCGAAGCGCACCGCCTTGCCGGCGTCCGAGAACAGCATCACGTCGTGCTGGCCATCGGTAATCGCCGCGCCGATCAGGTAGTCGCCCTCGTCGAGGTCGACCGCGATGATGCCCGCCTTGCGCGGATTCGAGAACTCGGTCAGCGCGGTCTTCTTGACGGTGCCGCGGGCGGTCGCCATGAAGATGAAGTGCTCGGCGTCGAACTGGCGCACCGGCAGGATCACCGTGATCTTCTCGCCTTCCTGCAGCGGGAACATATTGACGATCGGCCGGCCGCGCGAGGTCCGCGAGCCCTGCGGCACTTCATAGACCTTCAGCCAGTACAGCCGGCCGCGGTTCGAGAAGCACAGGATGTAGTCGTGCGTGTTGGCGACGAACAGCGTATCGATCCAGTCGTCTTCCTTGGTCGCCATCGCCTGCTTGCCGCGGCCGCCGCGCTTCTGCGCGCGGTACTCCGAGATCGGCTGGCTCTTCATATAGCCGCTGTGCGACAGCGTGACCACCATGTCCTGCGGCGTGATCAGGTCCTCGGTATCGAGCTCGGTCGCGTTCAGCTCGATCTGCGAACGGCGGTCGTCGCCGAATTCGGCGCGGATCGCGGTCAGTTCGTCGGTGATGATCGTGGTAATGCGCTCCGGCCGGGCCAGGATGTCGAGCAGGTCGGTAATCGCGGCCATCACGTCGCGGTATTCCTGCACGATCTTGTCCTGCTCCAGGCCGGTCAGGCGCTGCAGGCGCATTTGCAGGATTTCCTGGGCCTGTGAATCGGACAGGCGATACAGGCCGTCGTCCTGCATGCCGAACACCGGCGGCAGGCCGTCCGGGCGGTAGGCCGCGCGCCCGCCCGGAGTATCGGTCTCGGCGCGCGCCAGCATCTCGCGCACCAGCTGCGAATCCCAGGACTTGGCCATCAGTTCCTGCTTGGCGATCGGCGGGGTCGGCGCGGCCTTGATGATCGCGATGAACTCGTCGATGTTGGCCAGCGCTACCGCCAGGCCTTCCAGCACGTGGCCGCGCTCACGGGCCTTGCGCAGCTCGAATACGGTGCGGCGGGTCACCACCTCGCGCCGGTGCGACAGGAAGCACTCCAGCATCTGGCGCAGGTTCAGCAGGCGCGGCTGGCCGTCGACCAGCGCCACCATGTTCATGCCGAAGGTGTCCTGCAGCTGGGTGTTCTTATATAGGTTGTTCAGGACAACCTCGGGCACCTCGTTGCGCTTCAGTTCGATGACCACGCGCATGCCGGACTTGTCGGACTCGTCGCGGATGTCGGAGATGCCTTCGATCTTCTTCTCGGTGACCAGCTCGGCGATGCGCTCCAGCAGCGTGCGCTTGTTCACCTGGTACGGCAGCTCGTCGATGATGATCGCCTGCCGCTGGCCCCGGTCGATGTCCTCGAAGTGAGTACGTGCTCGCATCACCACACGGCCACGGCCGGTGCGGTAGCCTTCGCGGACACCCTGGATGCCGTAGATGATGCCGGCGGTCGGGAAATCGGGCGCCGGAATCAGCTCGATCAGTTCGTCGACCGTCGCCTGCGGGTTGCGCAGCAGGTGCAGGCAGCCGTCGACCACTTCATTCAGATTGTGCGGCGGGATATTGGTGGCCATGCCGACCGCAATACCCGACGAACCGTTGATCAGCAGATTCGGAATACGCGCCGGCAGGATTTGCGGCTCGTTTTCGGAGCCGTCGTAGTTCGGAACGAAATCGACGGTTTCCTTATCGATGTCCAGCAGCATTTCATGCGCTATCTTGGACAACCGGATTTCCGTATAACGCATGGCCGCGGCATTGTCGCCGTCGACCGAACCGAAATTGCCCTGGCCGTCGACCAGCATATAACGCAGCGAAAAATCCTGCGCCATGCGGACGATGGTGTCGTAGACCGCGGTGTCGCCGTGCGGGTGATATTTACCAATCACATCGCCAACGATACGCGCCGACTTCTTATAAGGGCGGTTCCAGTCGTTGTTCAGCTCGTGCATCGCATACAGCACTCGCCGGTGGACGGGCTTCAGGCCGTCCCGTACATCGGGAAGCGCGCGCCCGACGATCACGCTCATCGCGTAATCCAGGTACGAGCGACGCATTTCCTCTTCGAGGGAGACCGGAAGGGTTTCTTTGGCGAATTGATCCATTGCGGCGTGGCTTATGCGGTTGAAACGCCCGCAAGCGGCGGTCGGCACGGGGTGAATCGGTGCTGCCGGCGCGGCGGGTAACATGGCATTCTAACATGCGGCGCACCGGGGCCCGGCGCCCCTCCCACCACCCTTCACGCGGCCCGCCCCGCTCGCGGGCGATGTCTCGGAACCCAAGCGGGACAAGGGTTTGCGGGCATCGCAAGGGCCATGTTGCACAAACACCACAGGCCCCGAAGCCATGGATTGAATCGCATATATTTACTTCTTAGGAAACGAGCCTTGTGGCACAATTCCCCAGCGAAGAGCCAGACATTGTTCGAAGTGGAGCATTCGTCACCTCGAGCGAGAAGGTTATACTCCGAAGAATGTATGACTTGTTTTCGTCCATTTGCTCGCAGTAACCCTGCGGTGATCTCATCCTGAGAGGAGAAATATGAAAAAATTTGCCAAGCTCGCGCTCGTTGCAGCTACCGCAGTAATGGCCGCATCCGCTCAAGCCCAGACCGCGTCGGTCCCCTACGAAAAGAAGGCGGTCAACGACAACTGGGGTAACGGTACGAGCGAGTACGTGTGGAAGAATGGCACGAACGAGCTCTGCTGGCGCGATAGCTCCTGGACCCCGGCCACGGCCAATGCTCAGTGCGACGGCGCGCTGGCTCCGGCTGCTGCCCCGGCTCCGGCTCCGGCTCCGGTCGCTCCCCCGGTGGTCTCGAGCGAGAAGGTCACCTTCGCCGCTGACACGCTGTTCGACTTCGACAAGGCTGTGCTGAAGCCGGAAGGCCGCGCCAAGCTGGACGACCTGGTGTCGAAGCTGTCGGGCATCACTCTGGAAGTGATCATCGCCGTCGGCCACACCGACTCGTTCGGTACCGATCGCTACAACGATCGCCTGTCGATCCGCCGCGCCGAAGCCGTCAAGGCCTATCTGGTGAGCAAGGGCGTGGAAGCCAACCGCGTCTACACCGAAGGCAAGGGCGAGCGTCAGCTGAAGGTCGATCCGAAGTCGTGCAAGGGCAACCGCACCGCTCAGATCGCCTGCCAGCAGCCGAACCGCCGCGTGGAAGTCGAAGTGGTCGGTACCCGCAGCGCTCGCTGATCGGTCCCGCTCCACGGCGAAAAAGCCCAGCGCAAGCTGGGCTTTTTTTCGCCCTGCGTTTTCGTTCGGCGTCCTTGTACCGCCTTCCTGCGCCGCCCTCTTGTTCATCGGACAACGCGCCGCCCGGCTCGCTTCGGGGCACGCATTTTGTTAGAGTTGCCCCAATTCTCAATGTCCCGCGCCGCCAGGCGCGCGCTAGATTCATGACGCCGACTTCCCCCGTGATTCACCCGACCGTCGACACCCGCCAGATTGCGCGCAACGCCGATCTGAAGGAAATCGACAAGTTCAGCGAAATGGCCCACCGCTGGTGGGACCCGAACAGCGAATTCAAGCCGCTGCACGAAATCAATCCGCTGCGGCTGAGCTGGATCGACAGCATCGCCGACCTGCGCGGCAAGAACGTGGTGGACATCGGCTGCGGCGGCGGCATCCTGTCCGAGAGCATGGCCCGCGCCGGCGCCACCGTGCGTGGCATCGACCTGTCGACCAAGGCACTGAAGGTCGCCGACCTGCACAGCCTGGAATCGGGCGTCGCCGTAACCTACGAGGAGATCGCGGCCGAGGCCTTGGCCGCGCGCATGCCGGCCAGCTTCGACGTGGTCACCTGCATGGAAATGCTGGAGCACGTGCCGGACCCGGCCTCCATCGTGCGCGCCTGCGCCACGCTGGTCCGGCCCGGCGGCCACGTGTTCTTCTCGACGATCAACCGCAATCTGAAGGCGTATCTGCTGGCCGTGCTCGGCGCCGAATACGTGCTCAACATGCTGCCGCGCGGCACGCACGACTACGACAAGTTCATCAAACCCGCCGAACTGGCCCGCTTCGCCCGGCAAGCGGGTCTGGACCTGATCGAGCTGCGCGGCATGGTCTACCGTCCGCTGTCCCAGGTCTACGAGCTGAGCCGCGATACCGACGTCAACTACATGATGGCCCTGCGCCGGACCGCCTGAGCATGCCGACCTTCGACGCTGTTTTCTTCGATCTGGACGGCACGCTCGCCGATACCGCGCCCGACCTCGCCGCCGCGGCCAACCGCCTCGTGGTCGAGCATGGCCGCGAGCCGGTCGATTACGCGCTGCTGCGCCCGGTCGCCTCGCACGGCGCACGCGGGCTGATCGGCGCCGCCTTCGGCAAGACGCCGGACGACCCCGATTTCCCGGCGCTGCGCGATGCCTTCCTGAACTACTACGAAGCCGATATCGCGGTGCAGACGCGCCTGTTCGACGGCATGGACGAGGTGCTGGCCGCGCTCGAATCCGCCGGCATCCGCTGGGGCATCGTCACCAACAAGATCGCCCGCTTCACCACCCCGCTGGTCAATGCGATCGGCCTGGCGCCGCGCGCCGCCGCGGTGGTCAGCGGCGACACCACGCCCTACCCGAAGCCCCACCCGGCCCCGCTGCTGCACGCCGCGCAGGTCAGCGGCGTCGACCCGCTGCGCTGCGCCTATGTGGGCGACGACCTGCGCGATATCCAGGCCGGCAAGGCGGCCGGCATGGCCACCATCACGGCGGCCTACGGCTACTGCGGCGAAGGCGAGCCACCGGAGCGCTGGGGCGGCGACTATCTGGTTCGCCATCCCAGCGAGTTGATTCCGCTGCTCACGACGGGCGCTGCCGCTCTCTAGGGAACCGACACGCACGCCCGGCGTCGAAAGCGAGTACAATCCGTTTTCCTTACTGGGGCCGACCTGGTTTCGACGTGGGTTGCAAAGCAGTAGAGGGCATACCGAGGACCCGTCACCTCGTAAATCAATGGGAACGCAATAACTGCTAACGACGAACGTTACGCACTGGCAGCCTAAGGGCCGCCGTCCTCGCACTGGCTCGCTGACGGGCTAGGGTCGCAAGACCACGCGAGGTCATTGACGTCAGATAAGCCCTGCGGGTGTCACGACCTCAGGGACGAAAACCAAGTGACTCGCCGTCGTAGAGCGTGTTCGTCCGCGATGCGGCGGTTAAATCAAATGACAGAACTAAGTATGTAGAACTCTCTGTGGAGGATCTGCGGACGCGGGTTCGATTCCCGCCGGCTCCACCAGTATTCCACCCGACGACATCCGGCAGATGTCCTCAAACCCGCGACAGCGTCAGCTGCGCGGGTTTTTGTTTGCCCGGCCGCGGCCGATTCGACGCCTGCATCCGGACTCAAGCCGCTTCGGAGACGGCGTTGCCCTCGGCCCGTTCCCACGGCATCGACGGCGAGAACATCTCGACCAGATGATCGATAAAGGTCCGCACCTTCGCCGGCACATGGCTGGTGTTCGGATACAGCGCAGATATGACATAGGGCCGCTGCGTCAGCTCCAGCGGAATCGCCATCAACTGGCCGCGCTTGAGCGCCTCAGCGGCCAGGAAGATCGGCAGCGACGCAATGCCCAGCCCGGCGATCGCCATGTCGCGGATCGCTTCGCCATTGTTGGCGACGATGCGCGAACGCATGGCGACGGAGACCGGCGTTCCCCGCTCGTCCTCGAACTGCCAGAAGCGCCTCGCATGGACCAGCGCATAGTCGATCGCGTCGTGCTCCGCCAGTTCGGCGGCGTGGCGCGGCACGCCCCGGCGCTCCGCATAGCCGGGGCTGCAGCACAGCACGCGCGGACATTCGCCGAGCATCCGCATTCTGAGGCTCGAGTCCTGCAGGTAGCCGATCCGGATCGCGACGTCGTAGCCGCCATGGGACAAGGCCATCGGCCGGTCATCGTAATCCACGGCGATTTCCAGGTCCGGATGCTGGCGCGCAAACGCGGCAATGACCGGCCCCAGATAGAGAATGCCGAACGACATCGGCGTGGCGACACGCAGCCTGCCGCGCAGGGTCACGACGTCCCGGTGCGCGGCCATGCCCTCCGCCGTCTCATGAATCTCGCTGAGCAGCGGCGCGATCCGTTCGTAGAACGCCTCGCCCGCCTCGGTCGGTTGAAGCTGTCCCGGCGCACGATGGAACAGTTGTACCGACAGCGCCAGCTCGAGGTCGCGAATGCGCTTGCTGACGACGGATTTCGTCACGTTGAGCCGCCGTGCCGCCCCGGTGATGCCACCGGCCTGCACGACGCGCACGAACGTTTCCATATCATCGTATCGCCACTGCATCGGTCCCCACCCCCATCAGCACCGCACTGGTGCATCGCGCCTCGGCACGTTCGTTCGCGCCGAACGTGATGTTCGCTGCCGCCCAACCGATTGGCCGCTACAACGCCCTCGATTTCGCCATATTCTGTCTTCATCCGGGGGCGATGCCAACGGTGCCGCGGACGCGCTCCGGATCGTCCAAGCCATCGCAACCACGCGAACGGCACGACGCGATCAACCTGTGGAGACTGTCATGACAAAACCCTATACGAGACTCGACAAGAGCCAGGCCGCCGTGCTGCTGGTCGACCATCAAACGGGTCTGCTGTCGCTGGTACGGGATTTCCAGCCCGATCAGTTCAAGAACAACGTGCTTGCCCTCGCCGATCTCGCGGCGTATTTCAAACTTCCGACGATCCTGACCACCAGCTTCGAAGACGGGCCGAACGGACCCCTGGTGCAGGAGCTGAAGGACAAATTCCCCGACGCGCCCTATATCGCCCGACCCGGCAACATCAATGCCTGGGACAACGAGGACTTCGTCAAGGCGGTGAAGGCGACCGGCAGGAAACAGCTGATCGTCGCCGGCGTCGTGACCGAAGTCTGCGTCGCGTTTCCCGTGCTGTCGGCGATCGAAGAAGGATTCGATGTCTTCGTGGTGACCGACGCCTCGGGCACCTTCAACGAAGTGACTCGCTATGCCGCCTGGGACCGCATGTCCGCCGCGGGCGCGCAACTGATGAACTGGTTCGGCGTTGCCTGCGAGCTGCATCGCGATTGGCGCAATGACATCGAAGGGCTGGGCCAGATGTTCTCCGAACACATTCCCGACTATCGCAACCTGATGGCGTCCTATGCGCTGCGCCAGGGCAGGTAACACGCCCCGCCGCCCTCGGCGCGGCTGATGGGAACCGGCTGGCGAATCCATCGACCTCCCCATTCCCCGGCCCCTGCGCCGCAAGCCCTCAATTGTCGAGGCCTTGCGGCGTTTTCATTGCGGCCGCGCCGCGGCGCCAGCCGGCTTTCACGCCGCACTGATGGCATCATCGCGCAACCGAGTCCTCCTTTTTTCATTACCGAGCCCGCCGATGACCGCCTTCCAGCCCGTTCCCCTGCAATACGCCAGCCGCCTGATCAACCATGGCCCGACGGTGCTGATCACCAGCAGCGACGGCGCCCGCCGCAACGTGATGGCCGCCGCGTGGTCGATGCCGGTCGAATTCACGCCGCCGCGCATTGCGATCGTGATCGACAAGCGCACCTTCACGCGCGAGCTGGTCGCGGCGAGCGGCAGCTTTGGCATCTGCATTCCCGGCGCGGCCGCGATCGACATGACCTATGCGGTCGGCAGCGCCACCGGCCGCGATGTCGACAAGTACGCCCAATTCGGCATCGCCACCATCACCGGCCCCGAGCTGGGACTGCCGCTGATCGAAGCCGGCTGCAGCGCGTGGATGGAGTGCCGGCTGATTCCGGAAGCGCATACCGAGGATGCCTACGACACCTGCTTCGGCGAGGTCGTCGCGGCCGCCGCGGATCCGCGCGTGTTCGCCAATGGCCGGTGGAAATTCGATGCGGGCAACGAGGCCCTGCACACGATCCATCATCTGGGCGGCGGCAATTTCGTGCGCTCGTCGTCGACGATCGCCGCCAGGCCGATCGCCTGAGCCAACGGCCCGTGCTGGACACGACCGCGAGCGCTACCGTTCAGCGTTTTTTCCCTGCCCGCAACGGCCTCAATGGCCGCAACGACGAAGACGCCGCCTGCCGCACCGCCTGCGTGACCGCGTCGAGCGCCGGCGAGCGCAGCCGCCACCGGTGCCAGTACAAGGGCACGTCCAGGTGCCGGCCTGGCGCGAATTCGGCGAGCGAGCCCTGCGCCAGCGGCTCGCGCACGAAGGGCTCGGGCATCATGCCCCAGCCGAGCCCACGCTGGGCAAACGCGACGAAGCCGGCGGTGGACGGCACGTAGTGAATCGGCGGCATCGGGTGCTCGGCATCGGGCCCGATCAGCAGCGCGATAAAGCGGGCCTGCAGCGCATCCTTGCGATTGAAGGCCAGCATCGGCGTACGCGACAGGCTGCCTGCGTTCGCTCCCTTCGCAAACGCCCGCGCGATCAACTGCGGCGAAGCGACGCCCAGATACCGCATGATGCCCAGCGGTTCGACCGTGCAGCCCTGCACCGGCTCGGCGCTGGCGCTGACCGCCGCCATCACCACGCCCTCGCGCAACAGCGTCGCCGAATGGTCCTGGTCCTCGACGCGAAGATCGAAGACCATCGCGGGCTCGGCCGGCAATGCGTCGAAGCTGGCGGGAAACCAGCTGTCGAGCGAATCGGCGTTGACGGCCAGCGGCACGCGCAGCGGCATCCCGCCCGTGCCCCGCAAGCCATTGCCGTCGGCATCGCCCAGTTCGGCCAGGGTCTCCGCTTCGAGCAGCGCCAGCTGCTCGGTGTAGCGCGCCAGCGTGCGGCCCGCCGCGGTGGGCTGGCACGGGCTGCCGCGTTGCAGCAGCACCTGGCCGAGCCGCTCCTCGAGCTGGCGCATCCGTTGGCTGATTGCCGACGGCGTGACATGCAGGCGCCGCGCGGCGGCCTCGAAGCTTCCCTCCTGCAGCACCGCGGCAAAGGCGGCCAGTTGGCCGTTGTCGATCTTCATCGTTAGCGTTTCTAATCCAGGGCAAGGAAGTTTAGTTTTTCTTTTGACTGGGGCCAAGCTAGGCTGACGACCTTTCCACTGCCGCGCGCTCCCCCGATGAAGATCGACATGCCCCTGATGGCCGGCTTTCTGTCCAGCCTGGCGCTGATCATTCCGATCGGCGCGCAGAACGCCTTCGTGCTGCGGCTCGGCATCCGGCGCCAGCACCGTCTGCCGGTGGCCCTGCTGTGCGCGATGTCCGATGCGCTGCTGATCGGTGTCGGCATCGCCGGCCTCGGCGCGCTGCTGCACGCCCATCCCGGCTGGCTGACGCTGACGCGCTATGGCGGCGCGGCCTTCCTCGCGGCCTATGGCCTGCTGGCGGCGCGCCGTGCCTTCGATGCCGGCAAGGTCGAACTGCAGGCCGCGGCGCCGCTGCCGCTGGCGACCGCGCTGGCCACCTGCCTCGCCTTCACCTTCCTGAACCCGCACGTCTATCTCGATACCGTGGTGCTGCTCGGCGCGCTGGCGAGCCAGCATGGCCGCGATGGCCGCTGGATCTTCGGCATCGGCGCGGCGCTGGCCAGCCTGTCGTGGTTTCTCGCGCTCGCCTATGGCGCCGGACTGCTGGCCCCGCTGTTCCGCCGCCCGGTGGCGTGGCGCTGTCTCGACGGCGCGATCGCGGCGGTAATGATCGGTCTGGCCTTGACGTTGTTACTGGGCTAGCGAGCGCGCCCGCGCGGCTTTCAATGCGGCCGAATTCTGCATTGCACAAATTTGTGCGATGTAACACGGAACTGACTTTTGCCGCGGCCGGACGAAGAGTTGTTCCGCCGTACGGCACCACGATGCCGATGCACTGATGCAGTGCACCAGCGTGTTTCCGCACTGACGCTGCGCCTCGTTGCAAGCGCTGGCGCAGTGCACGTGGCCGCGGCGGCCGTCCCGTTCCAACCGTCCGCCAGCAAGGAGCCACCATGGAAGTCGCCAAACGCCTGATGCTCGAGAACCGCGCCTGGGCCACCGAAGTGTTGTCACGCGATCCCGAACGCTTCAAGCGCCTGGCCGTGCGCCAGGCGCCGGACGTGCTGTGGATCGGCTGTTCGGACAGCCGCGTGCCGGCGGAGCTGATCACCAATGCCGAGCCGGGCGATCTGTTCGTGCACCGGAACATCGCCAACCTGGTATGCGAGGACGACCCCAACCTGATGAGCGTGCTGCAGTACGCGCTGGAAGTGCTGCGCGTCGGCAACGTCATCGTCTGTGGGCATCAGGGCTGCGGCGGCGTACGCGCGTCGCTGGCGCGCGTTCCGGAGCTGCCGCATGTCGATGCGCGGCTCGACGAGATCCGGCAGGTCTATCGCGCGCATTGCGCCGAGCTCGATCGTCTCGATGGCGACGACGCCCGCACCGCGCGCCTGGTCGAACTCAATGCGATTGCGCAGGTGCGCAAGCTGGCCGGGATGCCGCTGGTCCGCAATGTGTGGGACAGCGGCCGCGTGCTGCGCCTGCATGCATGGATCTACTCGCTGGAAACGGGTCTGCTCGAGGAGCGGCTGTGCCTGGACGGCACGGAAGCGGCAACGGGCCTGGAACCGCTGGCCGCCTGACCCCATCGACCTGACCACTGGACCGCATCGACCCTATGAACTCGGCGCCCCCTACCTCGACTGTCTCCATCCCGTCCTCGCGCGATGCCTATCTGCGCCACCTCGGCCGCGATATCCCGGCCGGCGTGGTGGTGTTTCTCGTTGCGCTGCCGCTGTGCCTGGGCATCGCGCTGGCCTCCGGCGCACCGTTGTTGTCCGGCCTGCTGGCCGGCGTGATCGGCGGCGTGGTGGTCGCCATGCTGAGCGGCTCGCAGCTGAGCGTCAGCGGTCCCGCGGCCGGCCTGGTCGTCATCGTCGTCGGCGCGATCGCGACGCTCGGCAGCTTTTCCGCGTTCCTGGTCGCGGTGATGCTGGCCGGCATGCTGCAGATCGTCTTCGCGTGGCTGCGCGCCGGCGATATCGCGGCGCTGGTGCCGTCGGCGGTGATCAAGGGCATGCTCGCGGCGATCGGCCTGCTGCTGATCATCAAGCAGCTGCCGGTCGCGCTCGGCCTGCCTTCGTCGGCACCGCTGGACAGCCGACTGGTCGACGAGGCCGGCCTGGCCGACGCCGCGCAACAGGCGCTCGGCATGGTGTCGGGCAGCAACCTGACGGTGGCCGCGGTCGCGCTGGCGATCCTGGTGCTGTGGGATACCTACTTCATCCGTCAACGGCGCGCGCTGCGGGCCCTGCCCGCGCCGCTGCTGGCGGTGCTGTGGGGCGTGCTGTACCAGCGCTTCGCCGTGCATGCGAGCCCCGATGCCGCGCTGGCGCCCGATCATCTGGTGCAGCTGCCGGCCATCGACGGCCCGGCTTCGCTGCTGGCCGAACTGGCGCGCCCGGACTTCTCGGCGCTGGCCAATCCCGATCTCTATGTGGTCGCGCTGACGCTGGCGATCGTCGCCAGCCTGGAGACGCTATTGAGCCTGGAGGCGGTCGACAAGCTGGACCCGATGCGCCGCGTGGCGCCGCCCAATCGCGAGCTCTACGCGCAGGGCGTCGGCAATATCGTGGCCGGCCTGCTGGGCGCGCTGCCGCTGACCGCGGTGATCGTGCGCAGCTCGGCCAATATCAGCGCGGGCGGCCGCACCAAGGTGTCGGCGGTCGTGCACGGCGTGCTGCTGCTGGCCAGCGTGCTGTTCCTGTCGGATCTGCTGCGCTGGATTCCGCTGGCGGCGCTGTCGGCCATCCTGCTGCATGTGGGCTACAAGCTGGCCAAGCCGGCGCTGTTCGTCGAGGCCTGGCGCAAGGGGCCGGCGCAGGCGCTGCCGTTCGTCGTGACGATCGCGGCGATCCTGGCCACCGACCTGCTGTTCGGCATCGCCATCGGCATGGCGGTGGGGATTGCCTTCACGCTGCGCCATCATGCGCAAAGCGCGA
Source organism: Cupriavidus sp. HPC(L) (assembly GCF_000307735.3). Classification (NCBI taxonomy): domain Bacteria; kingdom Pseudomonadati; phylum Pseudomonadota; class Betaproteobacteria; order Burkholderiales; family Burkholderiaceae; genus Cupriavidus; species Cupriavidus sp. HPC(L). The sequence continues at coordinate 17,085 of NZ_AMPR02000456.1, forward strand.
TCTCGCTGACGCGCTACGAGGACTGCTATCTGCTACGGCTGCACAAGGACGTGTCGTTCTTCCACAAGGCGCAGCTGCGGCGCCATCTGGCGAAGGTGGAAGCGGGCGGGAAACTGATCATCGATGCGACCCGTTGCGAGCGCATCGACCACGATATCGAGGAAACGCTGACCGACTTCCAGCGCGCCGCGCGGGTGGCGGGCATCGATGTCACGCTGCGCACGCCGGGGCCGGCGTCGCGCCTGCCGGGGGCATTGGCCGCCGCCGGGTCGTAGCGGCCGCCCGCGTTGCGAC
>NZ_AMPR02000455.1:0-69502 GCF_000307735.3 Cupriavidus sp. HPC(L)
CTGGGTCCCCGCATGCGCGGGGACGACAGGTTGGCGCTTGCGGTACACTGTGCGGCGCGCGGCCCGTCCATCGTGCTGACCGGCATTCATTGCCGGCGGCGAGCCGCCCCAAGATCCTGTTCGCGATGCGCCGGTTTTTCCTGATCCTGCTGGTCATGCTGTTGCCGCTCCAGTCCGTCTGGGCAGCGGCCGCCGCCTATTGCGGGCACGAACAGCGGCCGGCGGCGCAATGGCACCTGGGCCATCATCAGCATCAACATCGCGGCGAGGGCAGCACCAGCTTCCAGGCTGACAACAAGGCCGATAACAAGGCCAGCGCCAAGGCCGACGCCACCAAGGACACTGACGCCGCAGGCCTGTTCGATCCCGACTGCGGCACCTGCCATCTAGCCTCGCTGCCGTTCGCGCGTCCCGAATCGACCGACGTGCCGGTGTTGCGGCTGCCGCGGACCGTGCTGGTGACGCACGATTTCCACTACACCTCGCTCCATCCCCGCGCCCCCGATCGCCCGCAGTGGCTTCGTCTCGCTTGAGCGGCGAGACGACCGGACCGATCCCTCCCTGATTTCCCGTCTCGCCGAATTCCCTTGGTGTCTTTTCCAGGTGCAATTCGATGCGACGATACATCGTGCCGCTGTGCATGGCGGCCATTCTTTTCGGCCCCGGCCGGGCTGGCGCACAGCCATACCCACAGCCATACCCACAGCCATACCCACAGCCATACCCACAGCCATTCCAGCAGCCATTCCAGCAGCCATTCCAGCAGCCATACCCGCAACCGCCGCTGCCCGCGATCGAACCCTCCGCGCGGCCAAGTGAGGGCGCTGAGCCGCTGAGGCTGGAGACAGCGCTGGCGCTGGCCGCGGCCGGCAATTTCTCTCTTTCCGCCGCAGCCAGGGAGATCGACGCCACCGAAGGCGCGATCCGGCAGGCGCGGACGTTTCCCAATCCCGAAGTGGCGGTCGCCATGGAGGACACGCGGCGCGAGACCCGTGCGACCACGGCGCAGCTCAACCTGCCGATCGAACTGGGCGGCAAGCGCGCCGCGCGGATATCCGCGGCCGAGCGGGGCCGCGACGTCGCCCAGGCGCAGTGGCGCAGCACGCGGGCCGACTTGCGTGCCACGGTGATCGCCGCCTTCTTCGGCGTGGCGGTGGCCCAGGAGCGCGTCAGGCTGGCCACCGCCTCGGTCGACGTCGCGCGCAAGGGCGCCGATGCGGCGGCAAGGCGTGTCGCCGCGGGCAAGGTCTCGCCGCTGGAGGAGACGCGCGCCGCGGTGGAGCAGGCCAATGCCGAGCTCGAACTGGCCGACGCCACGGCGGAACTGCAGTCGTCCCGGCAGGCGCTGGCCGCGCTGTGGGGCAATGCCTCGCCACAATTCACCGAAGTCCGCGGCGACCTCGATGCGCTGCCGTCGCGTCCCGCGCCGGCGCAGTTGCTGGCCGCGCTCGACGACTCGCCGCTGCTGCTGGCAAGCCGTCTCGAAGTGAGCCGCCGGCAGGCGCTGGTCGACGTAGAACGCAGCCGCCGCTATCCGGACATCACCGTCAGCGTCGGCACCAAGCGCGACAACGAGGCCAATCGGACCATGCCGGTGCTCGGCGTGGCGATACCGCTGCCGCTGTTCGACCGCAACCAGGGCAATCTATACGAATCGATCCGGCGCGCCGACAAGGCCGCGGACGAATTCCTGGCCAACCGGATCCGTCTGGCCAACGAACTGCAACAGGCGAGCAACCAGCTGGCCGTATCTCGCAGCTCGGCACAGGCGCTGAAGGAAACGGTACTGCCCGCGGCCCAGCGTGCCTACGACGCCGCGACGCGTGGGTTTGAAGCCGGCAAGTTCGACTTCCTGAACGTGCTCGACGCCCAGAGGACGCTGTTCCAGGCGCGCATTCGCTATCTCGGCGTGCTGGCCCGCGCCTATCAGGCGGCCACCACCATCGACCGCATCGTCGGACGCTAACCAGGACCGATCTCGATCATGGGAATCACATCGAAGCAAAAGGCCGCCATCGCGGCCATTCTCGCGGTCGGCACGCTGGCAACGGCTGCCGTGCTGCTGACCGGCCGCGCCGGTTCTGCGGACCCGCACGGACACCACGGCGACGCGCATGGGCATGGCGCCGAACAGGCATCGGCAGCGGCGGCAACCCCGGCCGCAACTTCGGCCGCGGACAGGCATACCGACCACGACGCCCCGATCGCGCTGACCGACGAACAGATCCAGCGCGCCGGCATCATCATCGAGACCGCAGGCCCCGCGACGATCCAGTCGGGCCTGCAGTTTCCCGGCGAAATCCGCTTCAACGAAGACCGCACCGCGCATGTGGTGCCGCGTCTGGCTGGCGTTGCCGAAAGCGTGCCGGCCACGCTGGGCGAGCAGGTCACGAAGGGGCAATTGCTGGCGGTGATCGCCAGCACCACGCTGTCGGATCAGCGCAGCGAACTGCTGGCCGCGCAACGCCGCATGGAGCTGGCCCGCGCGACCTATCAGCGCGAACGCAAGCTGTGGGAGGAGAAGATCTCCGCCGAGCAGGACTATCTGCAGGCAAAGGCGGCGCTGGAGGAGGCCCGCATCGCCGTGCAGAACGCGCAGCAGAAGCTGACCGCGGTCGGTGCAAAGGCCTCGTCGGCGCGGCTCAACCAGTTCGAACTGCGCGCGCCCTTCGACGGCGTCATCGTCGAGAAGCATCTGGCGCTGGGCGAGGCGGTGGCCGACAACGCCAATATCTTCACGATCTCGGATCTATCGACGGTCTGGGCCGAGTTCGTCGTCTCGGCCAGGGACCTGGATCACGTACGGGTCGGCGAGACCACGCTGATCCGATCGGCCGCGTCGGACGGCAAGGCGGAAGGCAAGGTCTCGTATGTCGGCTCGCTGTTGGGCGAGCAGACCCGCACGGCGAAGGCGCGCATCACGCTGAAGAATCCGAACCTGGCCTGGCGGCCGGGCCTGTTCGTCACCGTCGAGGTGCTGACCGACAAGGCTACGGTACCGGTCGCGGTACAGGCCGATGCGGTGCAGGACGTCGACGGCTACCGCGTGGTGTTCGTGGCCGGCCCCAAGGGGTTTGTCGCGCAGCGCGTCGTGCCCGGACGCAGCGATGGCCAACTGGTCGAAATCCGCGAAGGCCTTCGCCCCGGCACGCGCTATGCCGCGCGCAACAGCTTCGTCTTGAAGTCCGACCTCGGCAAGGACGCTGCCGGGCACCAGCACTGACACCGGAGATCGCCATGTTCGAACGTGTCATCCGTTTCGCCATCGCACAGCGCTGGTTGGTGCTGCTCGCGGTGCTTGGCATGGCGGCATTGGGCGCGTACAGCTACACGCGCCTGCCGATCGACGCCGTGCCCGACATCACCAACGTCCAGGTCCAGATCAATACCTCGGCGCCGGGCTATTCGCCGCTGGAGACCGAGCAGCGGATCACCTATCCGATCGAGACCGCCATGGCGGGCCTGCCGGGCCTTGAGCAGACCCGTTCGCTGTCGCGCTACGGCCTGTCGCAGGTCACCGTGATCTTCAACGAAGGCACGGACATCCATTTCGCGCGCCAGCTGGTCAACCAGCGGATCCAGGAGGCAAAGGAAAGGCTGCCCGCCGGCGTGTCGCCGGCGATGGGCCCGATCTCGACGGGGCTGGGCGAAATCTATCTGTGGACCGTCGAGGCAAAGGAGGGCGCGCGCAAGCCGGACGGTTCGCGCTACACGCCGACCGATCTGCGCGAACTGCAGGACTGGGTCGTCAAGCCGCAACTGCGCAATGTGCCGGGCGTGACCGAGGTCAACTCGATCGGCGGCTTCGACAAGGAATACCTGGTCGCGCCGAGCCTGGAGAAGCTGGCCTCGTATGGCCTGACGCTGGCCGACGTCGTCAGCGCGCTCTATCGCAACAACGACAATGTCGGGGCCGGCTATATCGAGCGCAGCGGCGAGCAGTATCTGGTGCGCGCACCGGGGCAGGTCCGCAGCGAGGCAGAGATCGGCGAGGTGATCGTCGGCAGCGCGCAAGGGCAGCCGATTCGCGTGCGCGATATCGCCGAGGTCGGCATCGGCAGGGAGCTGCGCAGCGGCGCCGCCACCGAGAACGGCAAGGAGGTGGTGCTCGGCACCGTGTTCATGCTGATGGGAGAGAACAGCCGCGCGGTGGCGCAGGCGGTCGGCGAGCGGGTCGAGGCGATCAACCGCACCTTGCCGAAGGGCGTCGGGATCGTGCCGGTCTACGATCGGACCCGGCTGGTCGACAAGGCGATCGCCACCGTCAAGAAGAACCTGCTAGAGGGCGCGGTGCTGGTGATCGTCGTGCTGTTCCTGTTCCTCGGCAATATCCGCGCGGCGATCATCACGGCGCTGGTGATTCCGTTGTCGATGCTGTTCACCTTCACCGGCATGGTGAGCTACCGGATCAGCGCGAACCTGATGAGCCTGGGCGCATTGGACTTCGGCATCATCGTCGACGGCGCGGTGGTGATCGTCGAGAACTGCGTGAGGCGGCTGTCCCATGCGCAGGCGCATCGCGGCAGGCCGCTGACGCGCTCCGAACGCTTCGAGGAAGTGTTCGCCGCCGCGCGCGAGGCACGGCGGCCGCTGCTGTTCGGCCAGCTGATCATCATGATCGTCTATCTGCCGATCTTTGCGCTGACCGGCGTGGAAGGCAAGATGTTCCACCCGATGGCCTTCACCGTGGTGCTGGCCTTGCTGGGCGCGATGCTGTTGTCGGTGACCTTCGTGCCCGCCGCCGTCGCGCTGTTCATCGGCGAGCGCGTCGCCGAGAAGGAAAACCGGCTGATGGCATGGGCGAAGCAGCGCTATGCGGACTGGCTGGAGCGGTCGCTGGCGAACGCGCCGGTCGTGCTGACCTTTGCCAGCGTCGCCGTCGTGCTGTGCCTGGCCATCGCGTCGCGCCTGGGCAGCGAGTTCATTCCGAACTTGAACGAAGGCGATATCGCCATCCAGACCCTGCGCATCCCGGGCACCAGCCTGTCGCAGTCGGTCGAGATGCAGAAGCAGCTCGAAACGACGCTGATGGCGAAATTCCCCGAGATCGAGCGCGTGTTTGCGCGTACCGGCACCGCCGAGGTGGCGTCCGACCCGATGCCGCCCAATATCTCCGATGGCTACATCATGCTGAAGCCGCAATCGGAGTGGCCCAAGCCGGTCAGGACCCGGGAGGCGCTGCTCGAAGCGATGCAGGCGGAGGTCGCGAAGCTGCCGGGCAATCGCTACGAGTTCTCGCAGCCGATCCAGCTGCGCTTCAACGAGCTGATCTCGGGTGTCCGGTCCGACGTCGCGGTCAAGGTGTTCGGCGACGATCAGGCGGTGCTCGACCAGACGGGCGAGCGCATCGCGGCAGTGCTGCGCAACGTGCCGGGCGCGTCCGAGGTCAAGGTCGAGCAAACCACCGGGCTGCCGATGCTGACCGTCGACATCGACCGCCACAAGGCGGCGCGCTACGGGCTCAACCTGAGCGACATCCAGGACGCCGTGGCGATTGCGATCGGCGGCAAGGAGGCCGGCATCTTCTATCAGGGCGATCGGCGGTTCGACATCATCGTGCGCCTGCCAGATGCAGTCCGGCAGGACATCGAGGCGCTGCGCCGGCTGCCGATCGCGTTGCCGAAGGGCGGCGGGGCCGATGCGCGGGTCAGCTATATCCCGCTGGCCGAGGTCGCCACGCTGGAGATCTCGCCGGGGCCCAACCAGATATCGCGCGAGAACGGCAAGCGGCGCGTCGTCGTCAGCGCCAATGTCCGGGGCCGCGATATCGGCAGCTTCGTGCCCGAGGCGCAGGCGGCGATCGACAGCGCGGTGAGGATGCCCACCGGCTATTGGATGAGCTGGGGCGGTACCTACGAGCAGTTGCGCTCCGCCACCGAGCGCTTGCAGATCGTCGTGCCTGTGGCCTTGCTGCTGGTGTTCGTGCTGCTGTTCGTCATGTTCAACAACATCAAGGACGGCATGCTGGTGTTTACCGGCATTCCGTTCGCGCTGACCGGCGGCATCCTCGCGTTGTGGCTGCGCGGCCTGCCGCTGTCGATCACGGCGGCGGTCGGCTTTATCGCGCTGTCGGGCGTCGCGGTGTTGAATGGGCTGGTGATGCTGTCGTTCATCCGCACGCTGCGCGAACAGGGCAAGCCCCTCGACGAGGCGATCCGGCTCGGCGCGCTGACGCGGCTGCGGCCGGTACTGATGACGGCACTGGTCGCCTCGCTCGGCTTCGTGCCGATGGCGATCGCGACCGGCACCGGCGCCGAGGTCCAACGGCCGCTGGCCACCGTGGTGATCGGCGGCATCCTGTCATCGACGGCGCTGACGCTGCTGGTGCTGCCGGTGTTGTATCGCCTGGCACACCGGCGCGATGAGGCTCTGGCGACCGCGGCCGTGTCCCACCCGGCCTGAGCGCGAAGGCGCTCCGTCTTCCTTCTGCGCAAGCCGCCGGCGATCGCCGGCGGCATCTCCGATATCCGTTTCCTGACATCGGCGTCATCCGAGGGCCGCTCGCCATTGTTCGTCCCCATTGAATAGACCTGCCAACGGCAGCCGGATTGTGGGCCCGCGGCGCAGCCGACAGAATGCGCCAACGACGGCAGGGTGCCGCGGCGGAGAACCGAATCATGAAGCTGACGATCAACGACACCGAGCACGACCTGCAGGTCGACCCGGACATGCCCCTCCTTTGGGTCCTCAGAGACGCGGCCGGCCTGACCGGGACCAAGTTTGGTTGCGGCATGGCGCAGTGCGGTGCTTGCACCGTTCACGTCGACGGCGTGGCGCAGCGCAGCTGCGTGTTGCCGGTCTCGGCCGTCCAAGGAGCGCGGATCACCACCATCGAGGGACTGTCCGCGGGCGGCGATCACCCGGTGCAGCGGGCCTGGGCCGAGCTGGACGTGGTGCAGTGCGGCTATTGCCAGTCGGGTCAGATCATGTCGGCGTCGGCGCTGCTGCGTCAGAACCCCGCGCCGACGGACGCGGACATCGACGCGGCGATGTCGGGCAACCTGTGCCGCTGCGGTACCTACCAGCGCATTCGCGCGGCGGTCCATCGCGCCGCCGAGCTGTCGCGGGAGCTGGCATCGTGAAGGCCCCGCTCGACGTTTCGCGGCGCCGTTTCCTGGCCGCTGGCGCGGTGCTCGGCGGCGGGCTGGTGATCGGATTCTCGGTGCCGTCGATGCGCCGGCTGGCGGATGGCGCTGTCGACGATGCCATGGCTGCGGAGCCGGCACCGTGGACACCCAATGCCTTCCTCCGCATCGGTGCCGACGACAGCGTGACGGTATTGCTCGCGCATTCCGAGATGGGGCAGGGCGTCTGGACTTCGCTTGCGCTGCTGATCGCCGAAGAGCTCGATGCGGACTGGACCCGCATTCGCGTCGAACATGCTCCCGCGGCACCGGCCTATGGCATTGCGATGCTCGGTGGCATGCAGGGCACGGTCGGCTCACGCAGCGTGCGCAGCGAATTTCTGCGCTACCGGCAGGCCGGCGCCGCGGCACGCGCGATGCTGGTGCAGGCGGCGGCAGCGCGCTGGCAGGTCCCGGTGGACGTGCTGCGCACCGACAGTGGGGCGGTCGTGCATGACGGCCGGCGGCTGCGCTATGGCGAACTGGTTCACGAGGCCGCGGCACTGCCGGTGCCTGCCGCCGAGGCGCTGCGCTTGAAGAACGCGGGCGATTGGAAGTGGATCGGCAAGGGGGCACGGCGCCTCGATGCCGCCGACAAGATTACCGGCCGTGCCCGCTTCGGCATCGACGTCAAGCTGGACGGCCTGCTGACCGCGGTGGTCGCGCGTGCGCCGATGTTCGGCGCGAAGCTGGTCTCCTTCGACGACAGCGCTGCGCGCGCCGTGCCTGGCGTCCGGCAGGTGCTGGCCGTGCCCAGCGGCGTGGCCGTGCTGGCGGACCATTACTGGGCCGCCAAGCGCGGGCGCGATGCGTTGAAGGTCGAATGGCAGGGCGGCGACAAGGCGCTGGGCAGCGCCGCGCTGATGGCGGACTTCGCGCGGCTGGCGCGCGAGCCCGGGCCGATCGCGCTGGAGGCAGGCGACGTCGACGCCGGCATGGCGCAGGCGCGGCGCACGGTCGAGGCCGAGTACCGGCTGCCGTATCTCGCGCACACCCCGATGGAGCCGCTCAATTGCACCGTGCGGTTCGGGCCCGATGGCTGCGATGTCTGGGTCGGCACGCAGATGCAGACGCTGGCGCAGCGCACGGTGGCGCAGATCGCCGGGGTCGAGCCTGCGCAGGTACGGATCCACACCACGTTTTTGGGCGGCGGCTTCGGGCGGCGGGCGGTGCAGGACTTCATCGCGGAGGCCACGCACGTCGCCCGCGCCGCGGGCGCGCCGGTCAAGACCGTGTGGTCGCGTGAAGACGACGTCCGCGGCGGTTATTACCGGTCCGGCTTCGTGCATCGGATCCGCGTCGGCCTCGATCGCGACGGCCGGCCACTGGCGTGGCGGCACGGCATCGCCGGGCAGTCCAACCATCCCGAACGCGAAGGCGTGCATCCGACCTCGGTCGAGGGCGTGGTCGACTCCCCCTATGTGCTCGGTGCCGCCGCGCACCGCGTCGTCGCGCATTCCCCGCGCACCGCGGTGCCGGTGTGGTACTGGCGTTCGGTAGGTCATAGTCATGCGGCCTTTGCGATGGAGTCGATGGTCGACGAACTGGCGCACGCCAGCGGACAAGACCCGGTCGCCTATCGCCTCCGACTGCTGAAGGACGCACCGCGCCATCGGCGCGTGCTGGAACTTGCCGCGCAGCGCTTCGGATGGGGGCGTCGGCCCCAACCCGGTCGAGGGCACGGTATTGCCGTGCACGCGTGCTTCGGCAGCGTGGCGGCGCAGGCCGTCGAAGTCTCGGTGCGGGACGGCGCCATCCGCGTCCATCGCGTGGTCTGCGCGATCGATTGTGGCGTGGCGGTGAATCCCGACAACGTGCGCGCGCAGATGGAGAGCGCCATCGTCTACGGGCTCAGCGCGGCGCTGCATGGCCGCGTGACGATCGTCGACGGCGCGGTGCGCGAATCCAACTTCCACGACTACCCGGCGCTGCGGATGGCCGAGATGCCGGTAATCGAAGTCCATATCGTCGACAGTGCGGAGAGTCCCGGTGGTGCCGGAGAGCCCGGCACGCCGCCGATCGCGCCGGCGGTTGCCAATGCGGTGTTCCAGCTGACCGGCGCCAGGCTGCGCGAACTGCCGTTGACCTTGCCCCCGCGCGCTCGGACTCGACCGAACGCCTGAACCAGGAGCCTTCCATGTCCAACCAAGTTCCTTCGCATGCCCAGGCGCCCAGCGGCGTCATTGCCAGCCTGCCGGCCTCCCGGCTCGAACCGCTGGCCTACCTGCTGATGCGGACCGTGTTCGGCATCGTGATGATGACGCACGGCCTGCCGAAGCTGCTGGGCACCAGCCACGGTTCGATGGCCGACCCGATGGCCGGGGCGACGCGGCTGATCGCGGACGTGCTGCACCTGCCTGGTGCGCCGGTGCTGGCGTGGCTGGTGGCGGTGCTCGAGACCTTCGGTGGCGCGATGCTGATCGCCGGGGCGTTGACCCGCCCGCTGGCCGCGCTGATGACGCTGCAGATGATCGCGATCTGCTATATCCACCGCCAGCATTTCGCCTGGATCGATCGGGGCATGGAGTACCCGCTGGTGCTGCTCGCGGTGGCCCTGCTGATCGCGGCGCGCGGCGGCGGGCGCTGGTCGGTGGACGCCCTGCTGGCGGCGCGCCGCCGGTCATAGGCTGGCATGGCGGGATTGACGCGGCGCGGATCGATCTGTTAATTCTGCCGGACCTTCAATGCAGATCGATCCCAACGGCATGGACCGCTTCGACGCCTTGCAACTGTTTACCCGCATCGTGGAACTGGGCACCTTCTCCGGTGCCGCCAACGCGCTCAATATTCCGCGCGCGACCGCCACGCATGCGATCAAGGAACTGGAAGCCAGGCTCGGCGTGCGCTTGCTGGAACGGACCACGCGCCAGGTGCGGCCGACGCTCGACGGCCAGGCGTTCTACGAGCGCAGCAAGCGCGTGCTGGCCGAGCTCGAAAATGCGGAGACTTCGCTGAGCAGCCACGTATCGGATCCGCGCGGCACGCTGCGGCTCGATCTGCATGGCATCCACGCGGCGATGATCATCCTGCCGCGCATCGACGACTTCCATCGGCGCTATCCGCATATCGAGCTGGTGGTCAGCAGCGGCGATCGCCTGGTCGATCTGGTCGGGGAGGGCATCGATTGCGTGGTGCGGGCCGGCGTGCCGCGAGAATCGTCGCTGGTCGCGCGGCGGCTGGCCAATCTTCCCGAGATCATCTGTGCCAGCCCGGCCTATCTGGAGCGGCACGGCACGCCGCGCCATCCCGATGAACTCGCGCAGCACCAGGGCGTGGGCTTTTTCTCGCGCAATCACGACTATCGCTACCCGTTCACCGTACGGATCGACGGCGAGGTCGTGGAATACCTGCCGCGAGGCTGGATCACCGTCAGCGACGCCGAGTGCTATACGCAGGCCGGGCTGGCCGGCTGCGGGCTGATCCAGGTGCCGCGCTTCCGCCTCGAGGAGCATCTGCGCGCGGGGCGGCTGGTGCAGGTGCTGGCGGACTGGCCGTGCCCGGAACTGCCGATCTCGGTCATGTACACGTCGCAGCGCCAGCTGGCGCCGCGCGTACGCGCGTTCGTCGATTGGGTCGCGGCGCTGTACGAGGAGCGCTTCGGGCCGCTGAAGTAGCGACGGTTGGCGCGCGGGGCGGCCCTCTCCCCCAGCCCCTCTCCCGCAAGCCGGAGAGGGGAGCACGCAGCGGTCTGCTTGGCGTGTCGCGAATCTGCTCGCGATGACCGCCCCCTTCTCCGGCGCGCGGGAGAGGGAAGCACAGCGGCCTGCTTGGCGCGCGGCCATCCTGGTCGCGATGACGTGCTCCCTCTCCCGCTTGCGGGAGAGGACTGGGGAGAGGGCGCGGCGGTGCAAGCGGCGCAGGCGACGGCATCGCCCCAGGCAAGCCTGGGCCCGGCCTCAGGCCCGATTTACCACCGGCAGCAGCGCGCCGTGAATCGCGCGGGCGGCGTCCGAGGCGAGGAACAGGATCGCGTCGGCCAGCGCCGCGGGGTCGACCCAGCGCGAGGCGTCGGCGTCCGGCATCGCCGCACGGTTTTCCGGGGTATCGAGCACGCTGGGCAGCACCGCGTTGACATGGATGCCCTGGTCGCGCACTTCGGCCGACAGCGCCTCGGTCAGCCGCGCCAGCGCGTCCTTGGACGCGCAGTAGGCACCCATCTGCGCGAGCCCCCGCGCGGCGGAGTTCGCGCCGACATTGACGATCCTGCCGCCGCCGGCCGCGATCATGTGCGGCACCACCGCGCGCGACACGTTCAGCACGGTGCGCAGGTTCAGGTCGAACATCCGCTCCCACTGCGCATCCGCGCCTTCGCCGACGACCGGGCCCATGCCGAATCCACCGGCCAGATTGCACACCACGTCGATACGGTTGGCGCTGCCGATCGCCTGTTCGACCGCGCGCTTGACCGCGGCCGCGTCCAGCAGGTCCGCTTCCACCGCGAGATGCTCGCCGGCCGGAAGGGTGGGGCTGACGCCGGGGCGGTCGACCAGCACCAGACGTGCGCCGGCACGCGCAAAGGCGTCGGCGACGGCGCGGCCGAGGTTGCCGGCCGCGCCGGTGATGAGGACGGTCTTGTCGTGGAAGTCGAATGCCATGTCGGATCTCCTGGATATACGTTGCGTGGCGCCGGCGGCCCGGCGCCGATGCGGTCGGCGCCCAGTGTATGGCGGCGCGCCCAACAGGATGTTGCGATTGCGGCTCGGGCTAACCCTGTGTCGCGGCAGAAAATTGCGGCATGGCGCCGATATTGGGGCCGAGGGCCCGCCTACAGCTCCAGCGGCATCGCACTGGTGCACTTGATCTCGTCGAGGCATACACTGGATCGAACGCCGCTGACGCCGGGAATCCGCATCAGCGTATCGAGCAGGAAATCCGACAGCGACTTCAGATCCCGCGCGACCACCTTCAGTACGTAGTCGATATCGCCGGTCACGGAGAAGCACTCCTGGATCTGGGCCAGCTCGGTGACCAGGCCCTTGAACTTGGACAGGTCGCGGATATGGCCGCGTTCCATCGTCACATGGATGAATGCCACTACGCCGAAGCCGAGCATGGCGCCGTCGAGCCGCGCCTCGTAGCGCTTGATGATGCCGCTTTCCTCCAGGCGCCGGTGACGCCGCAAAGTCTGCGCCGGCGACAGGTTGATGGCCTCGGCCAGTTCCAGGTTGGAGGCGCGGCCGTGCTCCTGCAAAACGTCCAGCAGGCGGCGGTCGGTACGGTCCAGTTCGATCGAATGCATCTTTATTTCTCCAAGGCGCGTATGGATGAAATGTTATCTCACATCCTAGGGTTTCCCTGTGGTTTTAACGAAATCCAATTTGGCGCCCCGAAATATAAACTGCATCGCATCGCTGCATGCCGCCGACTGTTCCGGCTACATGCCGAGGCCCCCGAGGGGCCGACGCGCGCCAGTGCCGCCGGACGCATGCGAAGCCGAAATAATATTTCCCCGGGGGATGCCCCGGCATCCCGGACCCACAACCCACTTGCCAGAAGACGATATGAGCGATCTCTTTGACAACCCGATGCAGCTGATGGGCTTTGAATTCGTCGAATTCGCCTCGCCGACGCCGAACGTGCTCGAGCCCCTGTTCGAACAGATGGGCTTCACGCTGGTGGCCCGCCACCGCTCCAAGGACGTGGTGCTGTATCGCCAGGGCGACGTCAATTTCATCGTCAATCGCGAGCCGAACAGCCTGGCTGCGTACTTCGCCGCCGAGCACGGCCCGAGCGCCTGCGGCATGGCGTTCCGCGTCAAGGACTCGCACAAGGCTTACGCCCGTGCGCTCGAGCTCGGCGCGCAGCCGATCGAGATCCCGACCGGCCCGATGGAGCTCCGCCTGCCGGCGATCAAGGGCATCGGCGGCGCGCCGCTGTACCTGATCGACCGCTTCGAAGACGGCAAGAGCATCTACGACATCGACTTCGAATTCGTCGAAGGCGTGGACCGCCGCCCCGTCGGCCACGGCTTGAAGCTGATCGACCACCTGACGCACAACGTCTACCGTGGCCGGATGGCGTACTGGGCTGACTTCTACGAGAAGCTGTTCAACTTCCGCGAGATCCGCTACTTCGACATCAAGGGCGAGTACACCGGCCTGACCTCGAAGGCGATGACCGCGCCGGACGGCAAGATCCGCATTCCGCTGAACGAGGAATCGCAGAAGGGCGGCGGCCAGATCGAGGAATTCCTGATGGAGTTCAACGGCGAAGGCATCCAGCACATCGCCTTCCTGTGCGACAACCTGATCGAGGTCATCGACAACCTGCAACTGTCGGGCGTGCCGCTGGCGACCGCGCCGAACCAGTACTACTACGACAACCTGGCCAAGCGCCTGCCCGGCCATGGCCAGCCGGTCGACCAGCTGCAGGCCCGCGGCATCCTGCTCGACGGCACCACCGAAGGCGGTCAGCGGCGCCTGCTGCTGCAGATCTTCTCGAAGCCGCTGCTCGGCCCCGTGTTCTTCGAGTTCATCCAGCGCGAAGGCGACGAAGGCTTCGGCGAAGGCAACTTCAAGGCGCTGTTCGAATCGCTCGAGCGCGACCAGATCGAGCGGGGCGTGCTGACCGTCTGATCGTCTGATCGATCGGTCGGGCCGGTCTGATTCCGCGGATCGGCAGCGAGCCCGACGATCGCGTCGGGACGATTCACAGGGTCATATCCACCGACTGCCCGGCGCTACCCGCGCCGCGGCAGCGCACAGCCATAAGCGCCCGTCCGATAGAGGCGCCCGGCTATCATTCCAAAAGAATGGGTAGAGGAAACACTTCATGCATGCAGACAACACGGACCGCGCGCTCCACCGCGGCCTGAAGAACCGGCACATCCAGCTGATCGCGCTGGGCGGTGCCATCGGCACGGGCCTGTTCCTGGGCATCGCCCAGACCATCAAGATGGCCGGCCCTTCGGTATTGCTGGGCTATGCCATTGCCGGCATCGTCGCCTTTTTCATCATGCGCCAGCTCGGCGAAATGGTGGTCGACGAGCCGGTGGCGGGCTCCTTCAGCTATTTCGCCAACAAGTACTACGGCAATTTCGCCGGCTTCATGTCGGGCTGGAACTACTGGGTGCTCTATATCCTGGTCAGCATGGCCGAGCTGTCGGCGGTCGGCATCTACGTCCAGTACTGGTGGCCCGAGATTCCGACCTGGGTGTCGGCGCTGGCCTTCTTCCTGATCATCAACGCGGTCAATCTGGCCAGCGTCAAGTCCTTCGGCGAGGCCGAGTTCTGGTTCTCGATCATCAAGGTCGCGGCGATCATCGGCATGATCGGCTTCGGCGGCTATCTGCTGGTGTCCGGCGAGGCCGGCCCGCAGGCCACGGTGGCGAACCTGTGGCAGCACGGCGGCTTCTTCCCGAACGGCGTGTCCGGCCTGGTGATGGCGATGGCGGTGATCATGTTCTCGTTCGGCGGCCTCGAGCTCGTGGGCATTACCGCTGCCGAAGCCGATTCGCCGGAGAAGACCATCCCCAAGGCGACCAACCAGGTCATCTATCGCATCCTGATCTTCTATGTCGGCGCGCTCGGCGTGCTGCTGTCGCTGTATCCGTGGGAAAACGTCGCCAGCGGCGGCAGCCCCTTCGTGCTGATCTTCCATGCGCTGAACAGCAACTGGGTCGCGAACGTGCTGAACGTGGTGGTGCTGACCGCGGCGCTGTCGGTCTACAATAGCGGCGTTTACTGCAACAGCCGCATGTTGTTCGGCCTGGCGCGCCAGGGCAATGCGCCCAAGGCACTGCTGAAGGTCAATCGGCGCGGTATTCCGGTCGTGGCGCTGGGCGCCTCGGCGGCTGCCACCGCGGTCTGCGTGCTGATCAACTACCTGATCCCGGGCAAGGCGTTCCAGCTGCTGATGGGCCTGGTGGTGTCGGCCCTGATCATCAACTGGGCGATGATCAGCGTGATCCATCTGAAGTTCCGCGCCCACAAGCGCAGCGCCGGCGTGACCACGCGCTTCCAGAGCTTCGGCTACCCGCTGACCAATTACCTGTGCCTGGTCTTCATGGCCGGCATCCTGGTGATCATGTACCTGACGCCGGACCTGCGCCTCTCGGTCTATCTGATCCCGGTATGGCTGGGCGTGCTGGCAGTGTGCTACCGGCTGCGGAACAAGGACGCCGCGCAAGCGCTGCCGCAAGGCGCGCCGGTACGCTGAACCAGTAATGGCGGTGACGGCAATGCGATGCGGCACCCGGCGCCGCTAGCCACGCCGCGCGTCATCACCCAATTTGGATCGGTCTCAAATCTGGCCTGAGGTTTTCATGTTTGCTCATATCGACGCCTACCCCGGCGACCCCATCCTGTCCCTGAACGAAAACTTCGCGCAAGACCCGCGTCAGGACAAGGTCAACCTGACGATCGGCGTCTGCTTCGACGACGCAGGCCGCCTGCCGCTGATGGCCGCGGTGCGCGAGGCCGAAGCCGCGCTGGTCGCCGACCAGGGGCCGCGCCCGTATCTGCCGATGGCGGGCATCCCCGGCTATCGCCAGGCCGTGCAGCAGCTGGTATTCGGCGCGGACAGCGCCGCGCTGGCCGAGAACCGTGTGGCCACGATCCAGACGCTGGGCGGCTCGGGCGCGCTGCGCGTCGGCGCCGACTTCCTGAAGCGCTATTTCCCCGAGGCGCAGGTGTGGATCAGCGATCCGAGCTGGGACAACCATCGCGTGGTGTTCGAGCGCGCCGGCTTCCAGGTCAACAGCTATCCCTACTATGACGACGCCACCGGCGGCCTGCGCTTCGACGCGATGATCGACGCGCTGCGCCAGGTGCCGAAGGGTCATGTAGTGCTGCTGCACGCCTGCTGCCACAACCCGACCGGCGTGGACCTGAACGAATCGCAATGGCGCGAGGTCATCGCCGTGGTCAAGTCGCGCGGCCTGCTGCCGTTCGTCGACATGGCCTACCAGGGCTTCGGCACCAGCCTCGATGAAGACGCCTTCGTGATCCATGAGCTCGTGCGCGAAGGCGTGCCGTGCCTGGTGGCCAATTCGTTCTCGAAGAATTTCTCGCTGTACGGCGAGCGCTGCGGCGGCCTGTCGGTGGTCTGCGCGAACGCCGAGGAAGCCGGCCGCGTGCTGGGTCAGCTGACCGGCGCGGTGCGCGCCAACTACAGCAACCCGCCGACGCACGGCGCCCGCCTCGTCGGCAAGGTGCTGACGACCCCGGCGCTGCGCCAGTCGTGGGAGGCCGAGCTGGCCGCCATGCGCGACCGCATCGCGGCGATGCGCACGGCGATCCACGACAATCTGCAGCGCCTGGCCGGCGGTGCGGACCTGTCGCGCTATCTTGCGCAGCGCGGCATGTTCACCTACACCGGCCTGTCGGCCGAGCAGGTCGATACGCTGCGCACCGAGCATGGCGTCTATCTGGTGCGCTCGGGCCGCATGTGCGTCGCCGGCCTGAACCACGGCAACGTGGCGGTGGTCGCGAAGGCGATCGCCGGCGTGATGGGGGCGAAGGGCTGATCCTGCAGCGCCAGGGAAGGGCCAGCGTACGGAAGTGCGCTGGCCTTTCTTCGTTTACATCACCATCCCGGTCGCGGAAGCCAGCGCCGGAATTGTCCATCCTCTTCCCAGCAGCACCATCCGGGTATGCAGATCGCTGAGCACCGGTTCGCAGACCTCCGGCCCCAGATAGCACAGCGTCTTGCTGCGCAGATCGACATAGCCGCGCTCGTAGTTGTGCGCCAGGGCCTCCCATAGCGCATGCGCGCCGGGCGATTGCCGTGCGCCGGTGATCAGGCAGTGTCCCGCGTCCAGGTATGAGCGATAGATCGCCGAGGCCAGGCCTTGGCGTTGGTAGGGCGGCGCGAACTTCGAATGCGGTGCGCGCAGATGGCGGTCGGCGCGGCGGTCCAGTTCGACCAGCCGGTTGAAGACGGTATAGCCGGCCAGGCAGCGCCGCACCGTGTCTTCGACATAGAAGTAGTACTCGCCATCCGCTTCGCGGTAGCGCACGACGAGGCCGGGCAGCGCGGACGGTGTTGCCGCGATGTCGTGCAGGCAGTCGCCGGGCTGGTAGAGCCGGTCGTACAGCGCCTGCAATTCGGCCTCGAGCGTGTCGGGCGCGTGCTCGACGTCGATGCGCAGCTCGATGGCGCGCAGCAGGCGGGCGAGGGTAGGGCGGCTTGCGTGCCGCCGGCGCGGGGAACCGCGCCATGCAACGGCGCCGAACGCCGCGTGAGCCAGCATCGATGACATGGCGGCGGTCAACCGGTCTGCCAGGCGCCGCTGACCAGGTTCTGCGGCTTGCTGCGGGCAACGATGCGCGCGCTGACGTCCCAGATATCGATCCGCACGTTCAGTCCCGCATGAATGCCGTATCCCGGTCCGGTGACGATCTCTTCGTCGGTCTGCACGCCTTCGCCGGCCTTGATTGCGCTATCGGCGACGATCGACCCGCTTGCCTTGATACCCCAGCCGGCTTCGATATGGTGGCTGCTGCGGATCGTGCCGCCGGCCTCGATGCCCTGGCCGGCGCTGATGCCGTGGCCCTGCAGATCGCCGTCGGCCTTCAGCGTGCCGCCGCAGCGGATCGCGTGCTGCGCGGCGATGCTGTCGCCCGCGCGCAGGTTGCGGCCGACGTGGATATGCTCGCCCGCGCTGATGTCCCAGCCCGCGCGCACGCTGCCCTTGGCATCGAGAAAGGTCGCGACGTCGATGCCCCACGCGGCCTTGATGTCGCCGCCGGCTTCGATCGCGCCGCCGCTGTACAAATTGCCCGCGCAATCGATATCTTCACCGGCGATGATCGCGGTGCCGGCGCGAATGCCGCCGCCGACGCGGATCGTGCGTCCGGCCCGGACCACGGAATCGACATCGATGGCACCGCGCACGACCAGCGTGCCGGCGAAGACCAGCGCGCCGGCGTTCAGCGCATCGAGCGTCAGCACGGCATCGGTGGGACCGAACTGGTCCAGCAGCCAGCATGCGTCGCCGACGCGGCCGGCATCGACCAGCGCATCGAGCAGCCGCTGGTAGTCGCTGCCATCATGCCGGTTGCGCAGGAACCATTTGTAGCCGTCCGCGCAGGGGCGTTTCGCCTTGACGAAATTCTGGGTGAGTTCCATGGACATCGGGATCTCGGTAGTCGGTGAAAGGGAGGCTGGCGTGCTGTGGGCGATGGGGGTTGCCCTCCCCCAACCCTCTCCCGCAAGCGGGAGAGGGAGCAGGCCGGCGCGGTATCAAGGCTTGCGTGTCGGCTGATGACTTCCCGCGCCCGCGAGCGGCAGAGGGAGCCCGGGATCGCGACTGCATTCCTGCGTGCCGATGGCCTGCTCCCCTCTCCCGCCTGCGGGAGAGGGGCTGGGGGGGAGAGGGCAACACGCCCAAACCGCCTACAGCGGATTCAGCACGAGAAATTCAACCGCCAGATAAAGCGCGGCAATCCCGGCCATGGCGAGCACGGCGCGGTAATAGACGGCGGCGGATTTTTTGGTCTTGGCGGACATGCGCTCTCCCATTTGCACGTTGAACAGTGGACCGCCATCGATGGATGGCGATCCCCGGGCAATGTGCCGTGCCAGGGAGACCGGTGTGGGACTGTGGTGTGGCTTAGTCCCTGGCTCCCCGCACGGCTGAGAGAAGCACGGCGGGAATATGGGATGTGCGGGCGACCATGGCCTGACGCGCGGCAAAGCCGCAAGCGTCGCCGTACGCGCGTGCCGCCACAGCATGCAGGGCATGCTGGTAAAGGGCGGTGCGGCGCAGGACGGTTTGCATTCGGTCGCGAATTTGAAGGAAGGAAGATTGGCCAGACGCAGGCGCGAATGGCGGGCTTTCGGTGGAGCGTTTGCTCCATCGGCCCTGAAAAAAGGGGTGAAACCAGGGTAAGTATCCCATAGCCGTTGAGAAGTCTCAACCTTGCGGCGCACCAAGCGTGCGCGACAGGGCTTCAGCGGCAGTACTTCCGGTACTGATTGAAGTGCCGGATCGCGCGATGCGCGTCGCCCAGTTGCTCGTGCAGGCGGGCCGCGTTGAAATGCGCGTCGGCCATGTCGGGCGCGATATCGATGCAGCGGTGATAGCTGCGCAGCGCGTCCTCGTATCGCTCCAGATCCTCGAGCGTGACGCCGAGGTTGAAGTGGAGCAGCGGCTCATCGCCGATGGCGGCGACCGCGTCCCGATACAGCGCTTCGGCCTCCTGCACGCGCCCGGCTTCCGTCAGCAGGCAGCCTAGGTTCAGATAGGGGTCGGCGTAGTCGGGCGCGATCGCGATCGCGCGGCGGTAGGCCTGCTCGGCCTTGCGCATGTCCTGCGCTTCGAGCTGGCAGCCGAGCTGGAACCACGTGCCCGCGTCGGTGCCGGCATCGGTCCCGTCGTTGGCGCGGTCCTCGGCGCAGTTCTCCGACTTCCTCGCCGACTGGATCGACAGCACCGCGCCCGGCTGCGACCGGCTCGGCTGCAGTTCCATCACCAGCTGGCCGGTTTCCACCTCCCACTGGCGATGCGCTTCCGAGACGACCACACCATTGCCGACCGCCGCGATTCGCACGCCCGACAGCGGCCGGTCCTGCGACCATGCCTTCAGGCGCTGCAACGCGCGAGTGACGCGGCGCGGCGGGACATTGGCCTTCTTCAGCGAATCCGCGGTGCGGATCAACACCACGTCCTGGAACGAATACTGGCGCTCGCCGCGGCTGCCCTTGACCGGTTCGAGCAAGCCCGCGCGCGTCAGGCTCGCCACCGTTCCGCGCGAGACGCCGAACGTGCCTTCGATGTCCTTCAGCGTGAAGCTGTCCTTGCCGACGGCGCTCATTTCCTGGCGGTACGTCGAATCGGGGCCGCGGGCTCCGCGGCGCGCTTGGCGCTCTTGCGCGGCGCCGTCTCGCGGGCGGGCTTCTTCGCCGCGGCCTGCGATTTGCTCAGGCTCGCCTTCAGCGCCGCCATCAGGTCGATCACCTCGCCGCCTTCGCTGGGCCGCTCCGCCGTCGCCGATACCGTGATCTTCTTGCCCTCGATCTTCTTGTCGATCTCGGCCAGCACGCGCAGCTTCTCCTCGTCCTGATAGGCCGCGGGGTCGTAGGCCTCCACCGTGCTCTGCTCGATCAGCTGCTCGGCCAGCGTCAGTTCGGCGGGACGGATGTCGGTGCGCTCGACGTTCAGATCGGCCATCGAGCGGACCTCGTCCGCATAGAGCAATTGCTGCAGCACCAGGCCGTCGTCGTTGGCGCGCACCTGCACCATGTACTGCTTGCCTTTCCAGACCCAGGTGGCCAGCGCGCAGGTCCCGGTCTTGCGCATCGCCTCGGTCAGCAGGCTGTACGGCTTGGCGCCGCGCTTGTCGGGGGCCAGATAGTAGGCCTTGTCGAAATAGATCGGGTCGATGGCGCCGGTTGGCATGAAGGCGACGATGTCGATGGTGTGGCGCGCGCCGGTCTCCAGCGCATCGAGCTCCTCGGGCGTGAAGACCACGTAGCGGTCCTTCTCGAACTCGTAGCCCTTGACCATGTCGGCACGCTCGACCACGACGCCCTCGCGCTGGCATATGTACTGCTGCCGCAGCCGCGAGCCGCAGCCCTTGTGCAGCAGGTTGAAACCGACGCCGGATTTGCTTTCGGTCGCGGAAAAGACCCGGACCGGGATGGAAACCAAGCCGAAGCTCAGCGAGAGGGAGGCAATGGAGCGTGCGGCCATGTCGTCACCTTTCGTGTTCGCATTGCTAAAGGATTTAGCGCATTGCTAAAGGATAGACGACGCGGACCGGCGACGCCGGCCTGTGCGCCACATTCTCCGAACGGATCGGTCTTTCGTATAATGGCGGGTTTGCCGCCATCTCACCGTGTCGAAGCGGGATGTCGGATGGCCCCGGGCATCGCCCGCCTTTGCTCTGATCTCTCTCGCTCCGCTCCTCTCACATCATGAAATCACTGAAAGCCCTCCTGATCGTCTCCGCCGTGGCCCTGTTCGCCGCCTGCGGCAAGTCCGAGCAAGCCCCGGCGGCGGCCGGTGCCGCCAGCGCCCCGGCCGCGGCCGCCAGGACCGTCGTGGTCGGCCTGGACGACAACTTCCCGCCGATGGGCTTTCGCGATGCCAACAATGAGATCGTCGGCTTCGATATCGACATGGCCAAGGAGGCCGCGCGCCGGCTCGGCATGACGGTCGAGTTCAAGCCGATCGACTGGAGCGCCAAGGAGGCCGAACTGAACGGCAAGCGCGTCGACGTGCTGTGGAACGGCCTGACCATCACCGAAGAGCGCAAGAAGAACATCAGCTTCACCGCGCCCTATATGAGCAACCACCAGATCATCGTCGTGGGCAGCGCCTCGCCGATCAAGGCCAAGGCCGATCTGGCCGGCCGCATCGTCGGCGCGCAGGACGGCAGCAGCGCGGTCGACGCGATCCGCAAGGAAGCGCAGGTCGCCGCCGGCATCAAGGAACTGAAGACCTTCGGCGACAACGTGACCGCGCTGATGGACCTGTCGGCTGGCCGCCTCGATGCGATCGTCGTCGATGAGGTCGTGGGCCGCTACCTGGTCAGCAAGCGCGCCGGCGAGTACCGCGTGCTCGACGAGAACTTCGGCACCGAGGACTACGGCGTGGGCCTGCGCAAGGACGACGGCGAGCTGCTGGCCCAACTGGACAAGACGCTGGCCGAGATGAAGCAGGACGGCACGGCCGCGCGTATCGCGCAGCAGTGGTTCGGCGCGAATCTGATCAAGTAAGCGCGGCGTTCCGCCGGGCCAACGCAAGAGCCTGTTGGCGTAACATCCTGTCGTCCCCGCGAAGGCGGGGACCCAGCGGCTTCCACAGACGCTGGATTCCCGCTTTCGCGGGAACGACATGATGGTCGTCGAGACCTTGCCGTCTCGATTCTTCCTCCTGTACCCCCGCGCGCCGGGTTTCGATCCATGGACTACGTTCTCTCCCTGCTGGGACCGATGGCGCAGGGCGCGCGGATCACGCTCTCGCTGTTCTTCATCACGCTGGCGCTGTCGGTGCCGCTGGGGCTGGCGCTGGCACTGGCGCGCCTGTCGGCATGGCGGCCGCTGAGCGTCGCCGTCAACGGCTATATCTGGCTGATGCGCGGCACGCCGCTGATGCTGCAGCTGCTGTTCGTCTATTTCGCGCTGCCGTTGCTGCCGGTGGTCGGCGTGCGCCTGCCGGACTTCCCCGCGGCGGTGGTGGCCTTCGCGTTGAACTACGCGGCGTATTTCGCCGAGATCTTCCGCGCCGGCATCCAGTCCGTGGACCGCGGCCAGTACGAAGCCAGCAAGGCGCTGGGCATGACCTACCTGCAGACGATGCGCCGCGTGGTGCTGCCGCAGATGGTGCGGCGCGTGCTGCCGCCGGTCAGCAACGAGACCATCACGCTGGTCAAGGACACGTCGCTGATCTACGTGCTGGCGCTGAACGACATCCTGCGCACCGCGCGCGGCATCGTGCAGCGCGACTTCACCACCACGCCTTTCCTGGTCGCCGCGGCCTTCTATCTGCTGATGACGCTGCTGCTGACCTGGATGTTCCAAAGCCTGGAAAAACGCTATGCCGCACACGATCAATGAGCCGCAGAGCCGCGACGGCGACGGGCAGCAACGCCCGGTGATGATCCGCGCCAGCGACATCGTCAAGTCTTTCGGCGCCAATCGCGTGCTGCACGGCGTCTCGCTGACGCTGCGCAAGGGCGAGGTGGTGGCGGTGATCGGGCCGTCCGGCTCGGGCAAAAGCACGCTGCTGCGCTGCCTGAACCATCTCGAGACGATCGACGGCGGCAGCATCGAGATCGAGGGCGAGACGCTGGCCGAGCCCGGCGCGGACCAGCGCAGCCGTTATGTTTCCGACGCCGAGGTACGCCGCATCTGCCGCAAGATGGGCATGGTGTTCCAGTCGTTCAATCTGTTCCCGCACATGACGGTGCTGCAGAACATCATCGAGGCGCCGATGACGGTCAAGGGCATCGCGCGCGAGGCCATCGTGCCGACCGCCGATGCGCTGCTGCGCAAGGTGGGGCTGCTGGAGAAGCGCGACAACTACCCGTCGCGGCTGTCGGGCGGGCAGAAGCAGCGCGTGGCCATCGCACGTGCGCTGGCGATGGAGCCCGACATCATGCTGTTCGACGAACCGACCTCGGCGCTGGACCCGGAGCTGACCGGCGAGGTGCTGCGCACGATGCGGCAGTTGGCGGACGACCACATGACGATGCTGGTGGTCACGCACGAAATGGGCTTCGCGCGCGAGGTCGCGCACCGGGTCGTGTTCATGGACCAGGGCCGCATCGTCGAGAGCGCGCCGTCCGAGGAGTTCTTCCGCGCGCCGCAGCATCCCCGCACGCGCGAGTTTCTGGCCCATATGCTGTAAGGCACGGCACGGCACGGCACGGCACGGCACGGCACGGCACGGCACGGCACGGCACGGCACGGCACGGCACGGAACGGCACGGCACGGAACGGCACGGCACGGCGAAAGCGAAGCAAGGCGAGGCGAGGCGAGGCGGGCGCTGGCCCGCTACGTCGCAGGATGCAGCCCCTGCACCAGCGCGCGCTTGTTGTCGCGGCTGCGGCGCGCGTGCTCGCGCATCAGCG
Organism: Cupriavidus sp. HPC(L); assembly: GCF_000307735.3. Taxonomy (NCBI): domain Bacteria; kingdom Pseudomonadati; phylum Pseudomonadota; class Betaproteobacteria; order Burkholderiales; family Burkholderiaceae; genus Cupriavidus; species Cupriavidus sp. HPC(L). The sequence goes on from NZ_AMPR02000455.1 coordinate 23,646, forward strand.
CTTCGGCGCGCGCCCCTTCATGCGCGACGATGGCCCGCACCACATCCTCGTGATCGAACTGGGCCCGCTGCACGAAGGCCAGTTCGAGCGACGGCTGCACGCCCGCCGCGCCAAGCGCGCCGGGGCCGGCCATCGGGGTCTTGGCGATATGGTCGAGCGCCGAGGCCAGCGCGGGATTGGCCGCGCCTTCCACCAATGCCCGATGAAAGCGCGCATTCATTGCGGCCCAGCGTGCGGTATCGACCGGCGTATCGCGGCCGAGCAGCGCCTGTTCGACCAGCAGGCGCCCTTCGTCGACGCAGGCCTGCAGCTCCGCCAATACCTCTCTGGTGACGCCGTGCTCGGCCAGCAGCCGGGCCGCCATGCCTTCGAGCGTGCCGCGCACGTCGATCGCCATCGCCACTTCGTCCAGCGTGACCTGACGCACGCGGAAGCCGCGCGTGGGCAGCCGCTCCAATAGTCCTTCCTTTTCCAGCTCGCCCAGCGCCAGCCGTAGCGGAGTGCGCGACACGCCCAGTTCGCCGGAGAACTGCACCTCGCGGATCCGTTCGCCGGCCTGCAGCTCGCCCGCCAGGATGCGGCGCCGCAATTCCATCGTCACGCGTTCGATCTGAGAGGCCATCGGTCAAAAGTGCATTAGGGCGAACTTGCCGGGCTTCATTATGACACGGGGACGGCTTGACGCAGTCGTGCGCATCGCCAATACTGCATGCAAAAATAAGGTCGTAACGACAATACGAGGCATACAAATGCGTGTTTGCATGCAAACATCGCCGACATGCCGGACAGGAGACAAGACCGTGCCATCCCGCTTTCCCAGGCGCCGAGCCTCTCGCTCGCCCGCCGTTTCGCTGCGCCGCCGAGCGGTGGCCATCGCCATCGCGTCCGGGCTGCTGGCCGGCGCCGCGCCTTCGCTCGCCGCGTCCGAGCCGTATCCGTCGAAGGCGATCCGCCTGATCGTGCCGTTTCCGGCCGGCGGTGGCGGCGACACGCTGGCGCGCCTGGTGATGACCCGCGTCGGCAAGGAGCTGGGCCAGACGCTGGTGATCGAGAACGTCGCCGGCGCCGGCGGCAATATCGGCTCGCAGGCCGCGTCCAAGGCGGCGCCGGACGGCTACACGCTGCTGTATGGCACCAATGGCACCTTCGCCATCAATCACGCGCTGTACAAGCGCACCGGCTTCGACGCGATGCAGGATTTCGTGCCGGTGGCGCAGCTGACGCGCATTGCGACGATGGTGGTCACGCGCCCCGGTTTTCCGGCGAAGCGCTTTCCCGAACTGCTGCAGGTGTTGAAGGCCAATCCCGGCAAATACACGGTCGCGTCGGCCGGCAATGGCACCACCTCGCATCTGGCCTCCGAGCTGCTGAAGGCGTCGACCGGCGTCTCGATGGTGCATGTGCCGTATCGCGGCGGCGCGCTCGCGCTGACCGACCTGATGGGTGGCCAGGTCGACCTGATGATCGAGGTGATGCCCAACGTCATGCCGGCGGTGCGCGGCGGCAAGTTGCAGGGGCTTGCCGTGACGACGGCACAGCGCGTGCCGAGCTTCCCCAATGTGCCGACCGTGGCGGAGCAGGGCGTGGCCGGCTTCGAGGTCAGCGCGTGGGACGGCATCTTCGTGCCGAAGGGCACGCCACCGGAGGTGGTCGCCAAGGTCGAGGCCGCGATCCAGAAGGCGCTGGCCGACCCGGCGCTGCGGCAGCAACTGCTGGACCGCGGCGCCGAACCGGTGCCGCAGTCAAGCGCCGCCTTCACGCAATTCGTCCGTGCCGAATACGAGCGCTGGGGGGCGCTGGTCAAGCGCTCCGGGGCGAGCGTCGATTGATCGCTGAATGCCGATTGGACGAACCAGGAATCAAGCAGGAACCGAGACAGACATGACCGCCAACATTACTGCCAACGCCAACGCCCGTTCGCCCGCCGCCGACGATCGCAGCGGACTGCCGCACTACGACCGTCCGCCGCTGAAGGACAGCCGCCGTCCGCGCTGCCCGCCGTTCGTCGAGATCGCCGATGCCGACCAGCTGCTGCCGTATCTCGAGCATGTCGCGCGCCGTCCGTACAACCACGGGCTCAATGCCTGCTGGGACCTGAAGGAGGGCGAGCGCGTGCTGCTGCGCGTCGACAACTGGCACAGCGAGCTGACGATCCAGGCGTGCCAGCGCATCCTCGATAAGTACAAGGTCAAGTACGAGATCCAGAAGGTCGATCGCGGTCCGATCCCGACCTGGGTCGGCGCCGACGAGGTCGACTACTACCTGTTCCGCACGCGCGAGCTGGCGCAGTGGATGGACATGTGGGAGGAGGAAGAGAAGAAGCAGCAGTACGACAAGATCCTGATGGGCTACGGCGGCCCGGTGCTGGCCGAGCGCTTCATCAAGATCCAGCGCATGCCGTTCATCACGCCGGAAATCCTCGCCTCACCGGCGCACGCGATGCCGATCGAGGTGATCAACGCGATCGACCGCTGGACCTGGGATCGGATCCGTACCGCGCGGCGGGCGCGCATTACGGACCCCGAAGGCACCGACATCAGCTTCACCAATCACGACGACTACTGGGACGCGCGGCGCGAGTTCTATCACCCCGACCTGACCGCGGCGACCTGGCGCGGCAACGAGCATTTCGGCAAGACCTATCTGCCGGGCCATATCACCGGGCGTCCGTGGATGTTCCATCCGTTCAAGGAGGACGGCTGCGGCGTGATCGCCGGCACCACCAACCATATCGCCCCGTGCGACTGGACCCAGCTCGTCGTCGAGAATTCGAGGATCACGCGCATCAACGCCGGCGGCGACTTCGGCGACAAGCTGCGCAACGTGATGGAGCAGACCAGGGACATCCAGTATCCGACCTTCCCGGGCAAGGGCCTGATGTACTGGTGGGAGGCGTCGATCGGCACCAATCCGCATATCCATCGGCCGCGCAAGGACTTCCCGTCGGGCTTCGTCAATTGCCTGTATGAACGCGTGCGCTCCGGCGTCATCCATATGGGCTTCGGCACCATCATCTCGTCGATGGCCGAGCGCGAGGCCGCCAGGATGGGGCACCTGGTCGGCCATTGGCACCTGCACCTCTACTTCCCGACGTACACGACCGAACGGTCCGGCGACAACGAGAACATCATCGAGAACGGCCGGCTGCTGGCGCTCGACGATCCCGCGATCCGCAAGCTGTGCGCGAAGTACGGCGACCCCGACCTGTGGCTCGACGAGAGCTGGAACCCTGCCGTGCCCGGCATCAATATGCAGGGCGACTACTGGTCGCACTATGCGAAGGACCCGGTGCACTGGGTCAAGACCGAGCTGGAGGTCTGCCGCAACTACCACCCGATGTTCATGCGGATGGTCGATGCCGATGCCAAGTACTGCGAAGGCGAGGGCGCGCGCTGGTGGAAGGGCGGATGCTGCAACCACAGCGGCGTGCAGGCGCCGGTGCTGCCTGGCAACTGCTGCGGCACGGAGGGCTCGGCGGTACAGGATGCCGCGCCGGCTCAGGCCGGCCACTGCTGCCATGGCGGGGCGGCATCGGATTGAGGGCTCGCTTGTCCCTCGCCATTGCCATCGCGGCCGGCGCGATGGCCGCCGATCTCGCGCTCGATGGCCTGTGGCACGGCGCCACGCTCTATCTGCAGCGCTGCGCCACCTCGGGGCCGTGGATCGACCCGACCGTCTTCGGGCAATGGACGGTGGACCACCTGCGCGCCTTTCCGGTCAGCAGCGCCGCAATGATGCTCGGTTGCGCACTGCCGCGTGCGCCGACACGCGACGGGACGATCGGCTTGGCACGGCGGTTCGCCGCGATGGTCGTGGCGATGCCGGCGCTGTGCGCGCTGGGTTTGCAGGCCGCCGCCGCGATGCCGCCGAATTTGCAGGTAGCGGCCTATCTGGCGACGATGTGGCTGCCGATGCTGGCCATCGACGGCGGCCTGCCCGCGTTACCGGCCGGACGAGGGCTTACTTGTCGTTACCGACCTTCTTGTTCAGGTCGCGCGCCATTTGCAGATGCTGCTCCAGATCCGGCACGTGCTTGGCGGCAAAGGCCTTGATATCGGGGTCCTTCGCATTCTTCGCGGCTTCCTGGAACAGCTTGACCGTCTTTTCATGCGCGGCGACGCCGATCCGGCTGGCGTACATCTTGTCGAAGCGCTCGCCGTCCAGGGCGCTGAGTCCCTTTAGCTCGGTGCGCTGCACGACCGACGGTTCGGTCGGCGGCGTATAGCCCTTGCTCGAGGCCAGCTTGGTCAGCTCCTCGTTGACCGTGGTGTGGTCCTTGACCATGCGGGCCGCGAAGGTTTTGACGTCGGCGCTGGAGGCCTTCTGTTCGGCCAGCTTGCTGCCTTCGACCTCGGCCAGGCCGCCTTGTGCTGCGTTCTCGAGGAAGCTGCGGTCGGCGCGCACCAGCTTGCTGGTATCGCGGGCGGTGCCCCGCGTGCCGCTCTCATCCGTTGCGGTCGTGGCGGGCATATTGCCGGGCGCCGTGTTCTTCGGCGCGGTGCTGGTGCCCTGCGCCATCACCGCCGAGGACAGCAGCAGGGAGCAGGCGGCGGTACCGAGGGCGCTGAGTGCTTTGGTGCGAATGATACGAATGGGCATGGCATGTTCTCCCTTGATCGTGGATGGGTATGCCTCGTTCAGCAATATCCACGCCCAGCTCGGTCCCGCGCGCCGCCAGGCGGTGCAACGAGGCCCGCGAACGCAGGGCGCCCGCGACGACCGCCTGCGCGAACGTGCCCGCCGGCGAAAAAATTGCATGCGGCGGTAAAAACGCTCGAACCGTGGAATCCGCTGTGTACGGAGCGGCTTTCTTCTGCTCCGTACACACAACGCGGCGCAGTGCATGCAAAAAAGCCGTTTTCGAGGGGCGCCGTAGTAGAATTGGCCCCACTCAAACCGATGTCCCTGCCGCATGCCCGAAGAGCGAACGAGTCTGGCGGAAACGATCCGCGCCACCATCGAACAGGAGATCCTCTCCGGCAAGCTGGCCAGCGGCGCCCAACTCGACGAGCAGCAATTGCTGTCGCGTTTCTCGGTATCGCGTACGCCGGTGCGGGAGGCATTGATCCGGCTGGCGTCGGCGGGGCTGGTGGACCTGGTGCCGCGCCGCGGCGCGATCGTATCGGCGATCACGCTGCGCGAATACGTCGCGATGAGCGAGATCCTGGTCCAGCTCGAGGCATTGGCGGCCCAGCTGGCGGCGCGGCGCATCACCGAATCCGAACGGGAGGCACTGCGCGAGGCCTACGCGGCTTGCCAGCAGGCCGCGGCGCAGGCCAGCGCGGACCGCTATCGTGAGGCCAACGACGGGTTCCACGCGGTCATCTACGATGCCTGCCGCAACGAGATCCTCAGCGCGCAGATCCGCACGATGCGGGCCCGCATGCGCGGCATGCGCGACTACCGCTTCGAGAAGCCCGCGCGCATTCGCGCCTCGCTCGAAGAGCACGGCGCGGTGATGGAAGCGATCCTGCGCGGCGATGAAGAAGCGGCGGCCCGCGCGATGGTCGAGCATATCTCGACCGGCGGCAACGTCTATGCGGACATGATCGCGTCGATGCCGGACGAGGCGGTCGGCGCCAAGGCGCCGCGCTGAAGGAGGGCGTGCCTGGATGCGCGCCGCGATTCAGTCGACCATTCAGTCGACGTTCAGTCGATCTTCACACCGGCCTGCACCGTGCGTTGCAGCGCGACCTTGCCATCCTGCTGTGCCCATTGCTTGAACTCCGCCGGCGAGCGCGACGGCGCGGGCTCGCTGCCGTTGTCGACAAGACGCGTGCGAATCGCCGGGTCGGCCAGCACCTTGGTAGCGGCCGCATAGAGCTTGTCTGTCACGCCCTTGGGCAGTCCCGCCGGTCCGAACAGCCCGAACCAGAAGGTGTAGTCGAAGCCCGGCAATCCCAACTCCGCAATGGTCGGCAGGCCCGGCGCCACCGCGGAACGCTGCGGCGTGGTGACGCCGATCATCTTGACCACACCCTGCGTGCCGAGCGGCAGCACCGACGATGCCGTGCCGAAGGAAAACTCCACTTCGCCCGCGGCCACCGCCTGCAAGGCCGGCGCGCCGCCCTTGTACGGCACGTGCGTCATGTCGACGCCGATGGCGTTTGCGAACGACAGGCCCGCGACATGCGGCGAGCCGCCGATGCCTGACGACGCATAGTTGAACTTGCCCGGATTCGCCTTGGCCTTGGCGGCCAGCGTCTTGACATCGGCGATGCCGAGGTCCTTGTTGACGGCCAGGATCAGCGGCGAGATGGTCAGCCGGGTAATCGGCGTGAAGCTGTCGGGCTTGTACTTGACCTTGTACAGGTGCTGGTCCATGCCATAGATCGTCGCGGTAGCGAGCCCGAGGGTATAGCCGTCCGCCGGCGCCTGCGCCAGCCATGCCGATGCGAGCGTGCTGCCGGCGCCGGGCTTGTTCTCGACGACGACCGGTTGCCCCAGCTCTTTGGACATCGCCTCGCCGACGACGCGTGCAACGAAGTCGGCCGCGCCTGCCGGCGTGTAACCAATCACCAGCCGGATCGGCTTGTTCGGATAGCCGTCGGCCATCGCGTGGCCGGATGCGGCGGTGCCGATCAGCCCCACGGCCGCCAGGGCCGCGAAGGACGTGACAGTCCGGGTGGAATGGCTGTGCATCGGTGTCTCCTTGTCGTGTTGTATGGGTCGATCGGGCTCTGCGGCCCCACATCGATCGTCAGGGCGATCGTCAGGCCTATTCGTCAGGCCTATTCGTCAGGCAATCGCGCCCTTGCCGCGCCACTGCGCGATCAGCTCCGGCGCAAAGCCCAACTCGCCGAGCAGCTCGTCGGTCTGCTCTCCCGGGTCCGGCGCAGCGCGCGCAAAGCGCTCCGGGTGGGGCGCGGCGGACAGATTGATCGGCGAGCGCAGCAGGTCCAGTTCGCCGAGCACCGGATGACGCACGGACCGCGTCATGCCGAGATGGCGTACCTGCGGGTCCTCGAACGCCTGGCCGATATCGAGGACGGGGCCGCAAGGCACGCCGGCCGGATTGAGCCGCGCCATCAGTTCCGCGCAGGTAAAGCGCGAGGTGTAGGCGTCGATCGCTTCGTCGAGCCGCGTCCGGTGGCGGGCACGCGATCGCGCGTCGCGATAGTCGGCGTGGTCGAGCAGATCGTGCGCCTCCAGCGCCTGGCAGAAGTTGGCCCACATCCGCTGCGTGCTGGCCGCGATATTGACGAGCCCGTCGCTGGCGCGATAGGTGCCCATCGGCACCAGCGTCGGATGCGCGTTGCCCTGCTGCGTGGGGACTTCGCGGTCGACCGTGTAGCGCGCCGCCTGGAAATCCAGCTTGTTCAGCATCGATTCGATCAGCGAGGTATGGACCCATTGGCCTCGCCCGGTCCGTTCGCGGTGGAACAGCGCCAGCAGAATCCCCTGGCCCAGGAACATGCCTGCCGTCGTATCGGAGATCGCGATGCCGACACGGACCGGCCCGCGCCCGGGCTCGCCGGTCACCGAGCTCAGGCCGCACATGCCCTGGACGATCTGGTCGACCCCGGGCCGTTCGCTGTACGGGCCGTCCTGGCCGAAGCCCGAGATGCTGGCCAGGATTACGCGCGGATTGCGCGCGCTCAGCGCCTCGTACGTCAGCCCGAGCCTGGCCTTGACCACCGAACGGAAGTTCTCGACCACCACGTCGGTGTTCTCGAGCAGTCGCGCCAGGATCTGCGCCCCTTCCGGCGTTTTCAGGTCCACGCACATGCTGCGCTTGTTGCGGTGAAGGTTCTGCTCGTCCGAGCCGCGGCGCTGGCCGGTCACCGAACCGTGGTCCTTCGGCGGCGGCGGCTCGAGGCGAATGACATTGGCGCCCCAGTCGGACAGCAGCCGAACCGCGGCCGGGCCGGCGCGGGCGACCGTCAGGTCGAGGACGTTGATGCCGTGCAGAGGCAGTTGGGAATCGGATGGGGGCATGGTTGGGGGAGGCGGTGATTGAGCGGAGACGGAGTGCAAGCGAGTATACGCACACAAATCATCTGTATACGAATAGGGGGTTATATGGATGCGGATGAAAGAATGGTGTCCTAGACTTTGCGCTGGACAGGGCTCCGGGCAGGCCGTGGATCGCGCGTTTCGACAGCGACCCGATCGCCAAATGTGCCTTGTACGCTATGGCCGCGCTTCCACTATCAAGGAAACGTATGCAGACATTGGCAATACAAATACAGAAGAACGGCGGCCCGGACGCGCTGGAATTCATCGAGGTCGCGGTGCCGCCGCCGGGCGAGGGCGAAGTCCAGATCCGGCAGAGCGCGATCGGCGTCAATTTCGCGGACATCTATCAACGGCGCGGCAGCCATGGTCCCCATCAGCCGACGTCGTTCCCCGTCATCCTCGGTTCGCAGGGGGTGGGGCGGATCGAAGCGCTGGGACCGGGGGTCAGCGGGCTGGAGGTTGGCCAATCGGTCGGGTGCTTTCAGCCGGGGGCGTATCAGGTGGTGCGCAACGTCCCCGCGGCGCGCGTGGTGCCGTTGCCGCCGCAGATCCCCGAAGACGTGGCCGGCGCCACGCTGCTGCGTGGCCTGACCGCGGAATATCTGCTGCGCCGGATTTCACCGGTTCAACCGGGCGATGCGGTGCTGGTGCATGCGGCCGCCGGCGGCATGGGCGTGATCCTTTGCCAATGGGCGAGGGCGCTGGGTGCAACCGTGATCGGCACGGTCGGCTCGGAGGCCAAGCGCGAAATGGCGCTGGCCCATGGCTGCCATCACGCCATCGACTACCGCCGCGAGGATTTCGTCGCGCGCACGCTGGAGCTGACCGATGGCCGCGGCGTCGCGGTGGTCTATGACGCGGTCGGCAAGGACGTGTTCGTGCCGTCGCTGTCGTGCCTGCGGCCGCTGGGCATGGCGATCAACTACGGCACCGCATCGGGCGACGTCGAGGCGTTCGACCTGCAGTTGCTGCATGCGAAGTCGCTGATGGTCTGTCGTCCCACGCTGCGCACCTTCATCGCCGATGCCGCCTCGTTACGTAACGGCATGGCGGCGCTGACCGAAGCGGTTGCCGCCGGCCATGTCCGGCTCGAAGTGGGGCAGCGCTTTGCCTTTGCCGATGCGCGCGAGGCCCACCGGCAGCTCGAGGCCCGGCAGACCAGCGGCGCCGTGGTGCTGATTCCTTAGACCCAACGATCAATCGAACCGGCATCGCCGGTGGTGCCAGGAGAATCGGCATGAAGCTCTATCACAGCTGGCTGTCCAGCGCGTCGCGGCGGGTGCGCCTGTGCCTTGCGGAGAAAGGCATCGGCTACGACAGCGTGCCGGTCGACATGCGCCGGCAGGAGCATCATTCCGCGGCTTACCTGGCCGTGAACCCCAACGGCGTGGTGCCGGGGCTGGTGCTGGACGACGGCAGGGCGCTGCACGAAAGCAGCACCATCTGCGAATACCTCGACGACACGCATCCGCAGCCGCCGCTGCGGCCGGACGATCCCTACGGGCGCGCCGTGATGCGCAACTTCATTCGCTGGACCGACGAGCGCGCGTTGCCGAACCTGCTGATTCTGAACTGGAGCCTCGTGTTCCAGGCGCAGGCGTCGCAATGGACCGATGCCGAGCTGGCCGAACGGCTGGGCCGCGTGCCGACCGCGCAGCGGCGCGAGGCGTGGCTGCGCGTCGCGCGACAGCCCTATACCGACGACGAGAAGCGCGCCGCGCTGGACCAGCTGAAGGCCATCGTGCCGAAGATGGAGGCGATGCTGGCGGATGGCGGTCCTTGGTTGCTTGGCGATCGCTACACGCTGGCCGATATCGCCGCCGTGCCGTTCGTCGCGCGGCTCGCCGAACTCGATGTCAATGCGCTGTCAGCGGATTCCGCTCCCGCCGTGGCCGACTGGTGGCGGCGCGTGCAGGCCCGTCCCGCCTTTGCACAGGCGCGGATCGACCGTTTCGACGCTGCGCTGGCAAGCGCATAGGCGGCATTCTTTTCCCCTTGATTCGATCATTCCCTCTCATTACAAGGTCAGCCATGTCAGACACAGGATCGCTCCCCATCCTCGAGATCGAAGACCGTATCGCCACCATCACGCTGAGCCGGCCGGACGTCGCCAACCGGCTGGGGCCGGACGACCTGGCTGCGCTGCGCCAGCATGTCGACACGGTCAATGAGGCCGACGTGCTGGTGCTGCGGATTCGCGGCAGCGGCAAGTACTTCTGCAGCGGCTTCGATATCGGCAAGCTGGCCGCAGGGCAGCGCGGCGCCGGGTTCGAGCCACTGGTCAATGCGCTGGAAGACTGCCGCCCGGTGACGATTGCCGAGATTCACGGCGGAGTCTATGGCGGCGGCACCGATCTCGCGCTCGCCTGCGACTTCCGCATCGGCACGCTTGCCACCGAGATGTTCATGCCGGCCGCCCGGTTGGGCCTGCATTTCTACCAGCGCGGCATGGAGCGCTATGTCACCCGGCTGGGACTGAACGCCGCCAAGCATCTGTTCCTGACCGCCGAGAAGATCGATGCCGAGGCGATGTTCCGATGCGGCTTCCTGACTGAGCTGGTGCCGGCCGGCGCGCTGCGCGCGCGCGTCGAGCAGCTGTCTTCCACCATCGCTTCGCTGGCGCCGATCTCGGTGTTCGGCATGAAAAAGCATTTGAACGCGATCGCGCGCGGCGTGCTGGACGTCGAGGCGTTGACCGCCGACATGCAACGCTCGGTGCAATCGGAGGACATCAAGGAGGGCGCGCTCGCGTGGAAGGAGAAACGCGTGCCGCGCTTTGTCGGACGATAGGGACTAGTGAAGCGCGCTGGGCCGAAGGACCGGGTTTCAAGCCGCCAATTCCTGTCCCAACGTTTCGTCGTTGAATTCGGTCAGGCAATTGAGATCCAGCGCGCGGATCTGCTCGGTCATGAAGTCGATAAAGACGCGGATGCGCGTTGGCAGGTGCTGCCGGCTGAGGTAGCAGATGTAGTGGCCGCGATCGTCCGGCGCATGCCGGCCCAGCGCGACGACCAGTTCCTTGTTCGCGAGGTGGCCGCAGATCTGGTATCCGGCCATCTGCGCGATGCCCCAGCCCTGCAGCACCGCATCGAGCACCAGATCGGCGTCGTTGAAGGTCAGCCGGGCCGTCGGCATGAGCTTGCGCACATTGCTGTCGACCTTGAACTCCCATTCGAATATCCGCCCGCTGGCAAAGCGGAAATTGATGCAGTCGTGCTCCGATAATTGTTCGAGCGTCTGCGGCAATCCGCGCGCGGCCGCATAGGCGGGCGATGCGCACAATGCCATCTGCATCGGAATCAGTCGTTTGGCGATGATGCTCGAGTCCTCGATGCGGCCATTGCGAAATGCCACGTCGATCTGCTCGGAGGCGAAATCCGTCGGTTTGTCGTCGAGCAGCAGATCGATCGCGATATCCGGATAGGCCTTGATGAAGCGCTCCAGCAACGGGGCGACGATCTTGCGGCCGAATCCCACCGTCGAACTGATGCGGATCAGGCCGCGCGGCGGGCCCTCCCGTAGCTCCAGCATGTCGTTCATCGCTTCGACGATATGCGTGACGCCCTGATGGCAGTTTTCGAAGAATCGCTGACCTTCGCGGGTCAGCTGTGTGGTACGGGTCGTACGAAGAAACAGCCGCGTGCTGAGCTGGGTCTCCAGCTTCTGCACGTTGCGGCTGACGGCCGAGCGGCCGATGCCCAGGCGCTCGCCGGCCTTGGCAAAGCTGCCCTCGCTGGCCACCGCCATGAATGCCATGATGCCGGCATAGCTGGCCGCGAAGCTGGTGGAGAGCGCGTCCGCGCGATTGGGCAGGCTGAGGCGAAAGGCGCGTTCCGCTGTTTCCGATTGGTTCATTTCAGCACTCCCTGAATGCATGGCCGCGCAGAGATATGGCGTGCCTGGATGCTAATCAGGCGTCGCTGTACCGTAAATGACAGCGTTCCCTGAATTTCTGCCAGGCTGCCATCCCGTTTCCAGGCGATTTGCGATGCGCGCTCGCGATTGGTGCAGGAATGGAAACGGCGTCGCTTTGCCGCATTGCCGCATTGATGCGATCTTGCACGCGATCGTCGGCGGGACATAACATCCGGTGTCTCTTTCCCGGTTGCCATGGAATTGAATTCTTCTCTCCCCGTCTCCGCGGCCATCGAACCAACGCCGCGCAACGTCGTGTTCGTGCTGTATCCCGATGTCAGCCTGCTCGATTTCGCCGGTCCGCAGACCGTGTTCTGGGCCGCATCCCAGTACGCGCGCGAGCGCGGCATGACGGAGTATCGCTGCCATGTCGCCAGCGAGTTCGGCGGTGCCGTGCCGGCGGTCGAGGGCACGGCGATGCAGACGGTGGCGCTCGACAGCCTGGACCCGCGCACCGTCGATACGGTGATCGTGCCCGGCTCGCCGAAGATCCTGCAGGTGGCGAAAGAATCCGGCTCGCTGATCGAATGGCTGCGCACGGTGTCCGGCAAGGTCCGGCGCACGGCCTCGGTCTGCAGCGGGGCATTCCTGCTGGCACACGCCGGGCTGCTCGATGGCAAGCGCGCCACCACGCATTGGGCGATGCTGGCCCGGTTCCACGAGATGTTCCCCATGGTCGATCTGGACGCCGATGCGATCTTCGTCCAGCAGCAGAACCTGTGGACGTCCGCGGGCGTTACCACCGGCATCGATCTGGCGCTGGCCATGGTCGAGGCCGATTGCGGCCACGAGGTCGCGCTCAGTGTCGCCAAGGAGCTCGCGGTCTACATGAAGCGCCCAGGCGCGCAGCCGCAGCTCAGCGAAATGCTGATCGCGCAGAGCCGGCAGGTGCCGGTCTTCGAGACGCTGCATTTGTGGATCGCCCAGAATCTGTCGCGAGAAGACCTGTCGGTCGAACAACTGGCCGATCGCGTCGGCATGAGCCCGCGCAACTTCGCGCGGGTCTACAAGGAAAAGACCGGGCGCACGCCGGCCAAGGGCGTCGAGCACTTCCGCATGGAAGCGGCGCGCGGCATGCTGCAGGACATCGACAAGCCCGTCGACCAGATTGCGCGCGAATGCGGCTTTGGCAGCGAGGAACGCATGCGGGTCGCTTTCCACCGGCACTTCGGGCTCTCGCCCAGCGAATACCGGTTGAAGGTCAATCGCTGATCCGCGCATTGCTTTCGAGCGGTCTGCCTGCTCCGGTCTGCCCGCTCCGATTGGTGCCGATCGGGAAACACCGTGGTTTCGGCATCGGTCTGGTGCGCGCGATGCGCGACCCCTAGCATGAGCGTGAAGTTGTTCCACTTCCACTCACAGCAGGGAGAAGCATCATGAAGATCGTTGTCATTGGCGGCACGGGCCTGATCGGCAAGAAGGTCGTGGCGAGGCTATCGAGCGAGGGGCATCAGGTACTCGCCGCGGCGCCGCAAACCGGCGTCAACGCCTTGACCGGCGAAGGGCTCGCGCAGGCGCTGGCCGGCGCGCAGGTGGTGGTGGACGTCGCCAATTCGCCATCGTTCGAGGATGCCGCGGTACTGCATTTCTTCGAGACATCGGGGCGCAACCTGGCTGCCGCCGAGAAGGAAGCGGGCGTCGCACACCACGTTGCGTTGTCGGTGGTCGGCACCGACAGGCTTCCGCAGAACGGTTACTTCCGCGCCAAGCTCGCGCAGGAGACCCTGATCCGCGAGTCCGGCGTGCCCTATACGATCGTCCGCTCGACGCAGTTCCTGGAGTTTCTCGGCGGCATCGCGCAAGCGGCGGCGCAGGGCGACACGATCCGGTTGTCGCCCGCGCTGATCCAGCCGATTTCGTCGGAAGACGTCGCGCAGGCCGTGGCCGATCGCGCGCTGGCCGCGCCCGCGAACGGCATCGTCGAGATCGCCGGCCCGGAACCGTTCAAGATGAGCGACATCGTGCAGCGCTATCTGCAGGCGATCGGAGATTCGCGCACGGTCAAGGTCGATCCCGCTGCTCGCTATTTCGGCGCCGAGCTGCAGACGGGTTCGCTGGTGCCGGAGGGACAGGCCCATCTGGGGCGCATCAGCTTCGAGGACTGGATGCGCCAATCGCAGGTCAAGTAGGCGCGGAGGCCCTATGACAACCAAGGGGCTGAAGCCGCCGCCGCTGACGCTGCTCGACCGATATCGCGGCAGCGACTTCGCCGCGCTGTACACGACCACCGTGACGGTGTCGGGAGGCGAGGCAGGGCATGGCCGCGCATCGGGCGTCGCGCGATCGGACGATGGCAACCTGCATCTGGACCTGCGCTTGCCGGCGGCACTCGGCGGGCCGGGCGGCGGCACCAATCCCGAACAGCTTTTCGCGGCAGGCTTCGCGGCGTGCTTCCACGGCGCCTTGAGCCTGCTCGCCCAACGCGAGCAGATCGACATTGCCGCGGCGACGGTCGCCGTCAAGGTGTCGTTTGGCCGCGATCCCGCCGACGGAGGCTATGGGCTGATTGCCGACATCCACATCCGGATGCCGGGTGTCGACAAGCCGGTCGCCGAAGAACTGGTCCGCCATACCGAGCGGCTTTGCCCCTACGCAAAGATCGCCCGCGAGGGTATGCATACCGTCATTACCGTGTCGGTTTGAGGAACTGTCCAAGAATCTGGAGTGAAACCATGAAACCAGTCACTGCCTTTGCGGCAACGCTGCTGCTCTCGTCGCTGATGGTGGGACAGCCCGCCGCCGCGGCCGGGGAAGGCGTCTCGGTCAAGCCGCTGCTGACGCAGCCGTTGCCCGAATACCCCGGCAAGGAAGTCGAGATGATCGTCGTCGATTACGCGCCCGGCGGCGCCGACCCCGTGCATCGCCACGACGCCCACGGCTTCGTCTATGTGCTCGAGGGCAGCATCGTGATGGGCGTCAAGGGCGGCAAGGAGGTCACGCTGAAGGCCGGCGAGACCTTCCACGAAGGGCCGAACGATATCCACACGGTCGGGCGCAACGCCAGCAAGACGCACCCGGCGAAGTTCGTCGTGTTCCTGATCAAGAAGCAGGGTGCGCCGATTCTGACGCCGATCGATTAGGGCGCGCGAATATCGACATACGTTTTACTTCGTTCTCCTGGCGGAATGGGGCCCATACCATTGTCTGGTCCCATTCATTGCCACGGAGAACCGATGAGCGCCGTCATCCAGGATCGCCCTGAAACCACGTCCACCGAGCTGGACATCGTTCCGGTTTCGCCTCGCATCGGGGCCGAAGTTCGCGGGCTGCGCCTGTCGGGCTCGCTGGCCCCAAGCACGCTGGCGGCGCTGAAGGCCGCCTTGCTGCGACACCGCGTGCTGTTCCTGCGCGGGCAGCAGCATCTCGACGACGCGACCCACCAGGCGTTCGGGCGGCTGTGGGGCGAAATCGAATCGCATCCTACTGTGCCAGCCCCGGACGGCACGGCTTTTCTCGAACTCGACTCCCGCCACGGCGGCCGCGCTGATTCCTGGCATACCGACGTGACCTTCAAGGTTGCGCCGCCCAAGGTCTGCATCCTGCGGGCGGTGGTATTGCCGCCGGTTGGCGGCGATACCGTCTGGGCCAACACGGTGGCCGCCTATGACGCGCTGCCGGAAGAACTGAAGGCGATCGCGGACCGGCTGTGGGCCGTCCACGGCAACGACTTCGACTATGCGGAAACGCGCGTCGACGACGGCGCCAGCGAACAGGAGGCCGAAGGGCGCAAGAAATACCGCGCGGTCTTTACGCGCAAGGTCATCGAGGCCGAGCATCCCGTTGTGCGGGTCCATCCGGAAACGGGTGAACGCGCGCTGCTGCTCGGCCATTTCATCAAGCGGCTGTCGCGGCTTTCGACCAGCGAATCGCGGCATCTGTTGGAGGTGCTGCAAAACCGCGTGGTGCGGCTGGAGAACACGGTGCGTTGGCGCTGGTCGCCCGGCGACGTGGCGATCTGGGATAACCGCGCCACGCAGCACTACGCGCTGAACGATTATGGCGACCAGCACCGGGTGGTGCGGCGCGTGACGGTGACCGGCGACGTACCGGTCGGCGTCGACGGCCGCCGCAGTGTCGATCTGACTGCCGCCGCGCAGCAGTGATTCATGCCATTGCATCAGGACAGGACATGACCACTGCATTCGAAGCTGACAATTCCGCGGCTGCGCCGACCTTTGACGCCGAGAAGGGCGCACTCGCACCGGACCCGGGCCGCCGCCGCGTGCTGCGCGCCGGTGCGGCATTGGGTGCCGGTGCGTTGCTGGGAGCGCCGGCCTTCGCCCAAGGTGCCAGGAAACACGCCGGCGTCGTGCTCAACGTTTCCGCATTCAGCGCGCCATACCAGAAGCTGCTGCGGCAATGGCTGCCCGAGTTCGAGGCGCAGACCGGCATCAAGGTCAATTTCGACACGCCGTCCTTCCCGGTCTACAACCAGCGCGTCGATCTGGAGCTGTCGACCAAGGGCTCGGGCTTCGACGTGGTGAACGTGACGTTCATCTATTCGAGCCGCTGGATCCAGTCCGGCTGGCTGACGCCGCTCGACGATTTCATCAAGGACCCCAGCCGGACGCCGGCCGAGTTCGACATCAACGATTTCCTGCCCGGCGCCCGCGCGCCGGAGACCGGACGCGATGGCAAGCTCTATGGCGTGCCCTGGACCGCCGAGGTGACCATCAGCGCCGCGTCCCGTTTCGACCTGGTCAAGGCCGCGGGACTCGCCTACCCGGATACCACCGACGATCTGGTCAAGACGCTGAAGGCCGTCAATCGCAAGGATCGCGTGGCCGGCTTCGTGACCGACAACCACTACGGCTGGACGTTTCCGCCATATCTGCATGCGTTCGGCGGCGACGTATTCCGCAAGGCGCCGGACGACCTCTATCCCACGCTCGATACGCCGGAGGCGATTGCCGCCGCCGACTACTTCGCGCGCTTGCTGCGCGAGTTCGGCCCCGATGGTGCCGTCTCGTATACGCCGGACCAGGCCGTGCAGGCACTGAAGGCCGGCCGCAGCAACTTCAGCACGCTCGGCCAGATCTATCTGTCGCAGGTCGGCGACCCCGCCTCCAGCAAGGCCGCGCAAACGGCCGCGTGGGGCCTGGTGCCGAAGGGGCCGGCCGGCCGCTTCCCGGGCACCGCGGTGCATGGCTATGGCATACCGGTCGGCAGCAAGAACAAGGATGCGGCCTGGCAGTTCATCGTCTGGGCCACGTCGAAGACGATCACGCGGCGTGCGGTTGCCGCTGGCTATGGCTCGCCGTCGCGCCGCTCGGATATCGACGCCGACGTGTTCCGCAAACGGCAGGTCGTCAACGGCTATGACATCGCGAAGCTGTGCACGGATTCAATCGAGCTGTCGGGCAAACAGGGCCACATGAAGTACCGGACCGTGTCGGTCTATCCGCAGGTCGACCAGCAGCTGAACAAGGCAATCGAGCTGATCGTTTCGGGCCAGCAGAGCGCCGCCGGCGCAATGAAGCAGGCGCAGGCCGCGGCGATCGCGGAACTGAAGCGGGCGGGTGTGGCTGTCTGATGGCGAACTCCGTTTCGATCCGGCACGCCGCGCCGGCGCCTGGCTGGGAAGTCGAGCGGCGCCGTGCCTTCCTGTTCGGGCTCGCGCCGTCGCTGCTGATCCTGGGCGCCATCACGCTGGTGCCGGCCGCCACGTTGCTGGTGATCAGCCTGACGCCGCTGAATCTGCTCGACCCGGTGGGGACGTTCCGCTTCGACGATCCGCTGGTCAACTACCGGCAACTTCTCGACGACCCTCGCTTTCTCGGCTCGTTGTGGGTGCAGCTGCGGCTGTCGCTGTCCAGCGTGACCCTGCAGCTCGTCCTGGGCCTTGCCATCGCGCTGCTGCTGAACGCGAATTCCCGCGTGCTGGTGGCGATCCGCTCGGTCTTCCTGATTCCGATGGTGCTGCCGCCGATCGTCGTCGCGCTGATCTGGAAGATCCTGTACACGCCGGATGTCAGCCCGCTGCACCGCGCGCTGGAGCAGATCGGCCTGCCATTGCGCTCGCTGATCGCCAATCCCGATACCGCGCTGTGGGCGATCAGCATCGCCGAGACCTGGCAGTGGTTTCCGTTCACGATGCTGATGGTGCTGGCGGCATTGCAGATGATCCCGGACGAGCCGCTGGAAGCGGCACGCATCGACGGCGCCAACCGCTGGCAGCTGTTCCGCTACATCGTGCTGCCCTATATCCGGCCGGTGCTGGTGGTATGCGCGCTGTTCCGCCTGATCGACAGTTTCAAGGCGTTTCCGCTGATCTATGTGCTGACCAATGGCGGGCCGGGCACGGTGACTGAGGTCACCAACTTCTATGGCTTTATCCAGGCGTTCAATTTCTCGTACTGGGGCTACGCGAGTGCGATTGCCGTGGTGATGCTGGCCGCGGTCTTCGTCATCAGCTGGTCGATCAGCCGGTTCAAGGGGAGCGAGGAGAATGAACGCGACGACTGACACGCTGCGATTGCCGCGTCAGCGCGACGCGGCCCATACCGATACGCGCGGGCTGCGACGGTCGACGGCCACGCCGGCGCGATGGTGGCGCCGCCACGCCCGTGTGGCCCTGGCGCTGGCGTTGCTGCTGGTGCTGATGTTCCCGTTCCTGTGGCTGGTGCAGATCGCGTTCCGGCCGGCCGAGGGCGCGTTCGACGACAGCCTGCTGTTTGCGCCGACGCTCGAGGCATTCCGTGCGCTGCTCGAAGGCAACTTCGCCCGCTCGTTCGGCAACAGCCTCCTGGTCAGCACGCTGTCCACCGTGCTGTCGCTGGTGTTCGGCGTCCCGGCTGCGTATGCGCTGACGCGCTGGCGTTTCCGCTCGCGTGGCCGCGTGGCGCTGTGGATCCTGATCACGCGGATGGCGCCGCCGATCGCCTTCACGATCCCGTTCTTCCTCGCGTATCGCTGGATCGGCCTGCTCGACACCGTCTGGGGGCTGGCCCTTGTCTACCTGACGTTCAACCTGGCCGTGGTGATCTGGCTGATGCAGGGCTTCTTCGAGGCGGTACCGGCCGCGCTGGAAGAGGCGGCCTGGATCGACGGCTGCGGCGTCTGGAGCGGGTTCTGGCGCGTCACGCTGCCGCTCGCGGCCCCTGGCGTGGCGGCCACCGCCGTGCTGTGCTTCATCTTCTCGTGGAACGACTTCTTCTATGCGCTGATCCTGACCCGAACCAATGCGGTGACCGCGCCGGTCGCGATCGTCAATTTCCTGCAGTACGAGGGCTGGGAATGGACCAAGATCGCCGCGGGCGGCACGCTGGTGATGCTGCCGGTGGTCGCGTTCACGCTGCTGGTGCGTAAATACCTGGTGCGTGGGCTGACGGCCGGCGGCGTCAAGGACTGACGGCAGGCTCGCATTTCATTTCGACGGACTCATGGCTTCCATCTCTCTCCGACATCTGCGCAAGGCCTACGGCGGCACCGAGGTCATTCACGACCTGTCGATCGATATCCACGACGGCGAGTTCGTCGCGCTGGTCGGTCCGTCCGGCTGCGGAAAATCTACGCTGCTGCGCATGGTGGCGGGGCTCGAGCCGATCAGCGGTGGCGAGATCCGCCTGGGCGACCGCGTGATCAATGACGTGGCGCCGCGCGACCGCAATATCGCGATGGTGTTCCAGAACTACGCGCTGTATCCGCATATGACGGTGGCGCAGAACCTGGGCTTCGCGCTGAAGCTGCAGGGCCTTGCCAAGGACGAAATCGAGCGGCGCGTGCAGGCGGTCGCGGAAACGCTCGGCCTTTCGGCGGTGCTCGACCGCACGCCGCGCCGCCTGTCCGGCGGCCAGCGGCAGCGGGTCGCAATGGGACGCGCCATCGTGCGCCAGCCCGAAGCGTTCCTGTTCGACGAGCCGCTGTCGAACCTCGACGCCAAGCTGCGCGTGCAGATGCGTACCGAAATCAAGGCGCTGCATCAGCGGCTGGGCACCACCACGCTGTACGTGACGCACGACCAGGTCGAGGCGATGACGATGGCGGACCGCATCGTCGTGCTCAAGGACGGTGTGGTCGAACAATCCGGCGTGCCGCTGGAACTCTACGATCGCCCGCGCAATGCCTTTGTCGCCGGCTTCATCGGCTCGCCGGCAATGAACTTCTTCCGGGGCCGTGTGCAACGCGACGGTGCGCCGTCGATCTTGACCGACGACGGGCTGCGGCTGCCGCTGGATCGCGCTCCCGAGGCAATGCATGGGCATCAGGTGCTGTATGGCGTGCGGCCCGAGCATTTCACGCTCGACGCGGCCGACTCGCTGGAGGCTGGAGTCGTGGTGGTCGAACCGACCGGCTCGGAAACGCTGATTGCGGCCAAGGTCGGGGGCCATCAACTGGTGGCGGCATTCCGTGAACGCGTTGAGGCGCGGCCCGGCAGCGCACTGAAGCTCAGGCCGCGGGTCGAGCATGTCCATTTGTTCGATGCTGCATCGGGGCAGCGCTTGAACTGAGGCCCGGATTCCCCTTGGCCGATTTCGGTACCATGGCGCGTTCATGGCGCAGCCGCCCTTGCTGCCGCGGGAGCCACTACAGCTCGAACGGCAAGACGGCGCGTATTCGCCGGTGGAATTGGCGATCCAGCACGGGCTGAGCGGATAGGGCTACGTCGTCGGTTATCGCGCCGCCGCCAATTGAAGCGACGGCTCCCGCGACGCCGACATCGGGGCAGGGCCGGCCTCCAGCCGGAATCGCGCCACCACGCTTTGCAGCTCGCGGGCTTCGTCGGCCAGCGCATTCGACGCCGCGGCGGCCTGTTCGACCAGCGCGGCATTCTGCTGCGTCACGGTATCCATCTGCGTGACCGCCTCGGCGACCTGCGCGATGCCGCTGCTCTGATGCTCGGACGCGGTACCGATCTCGCCGAGCAGCGTTGTCACATGCCGAACGGCCCCAACAATTTCCTGCATCGTCTGACCGGCCTTTCCGACCAGCGTCGAGCCGCTGCCGACCTGCTGGACCGAGTCGTCGATCAGGTCCTTGATCTCGCGCGCCGCGGCGGCGCTGCGCTGGGCCAGCGTGCGCACTTCACCGGCGACCACCGCGAACCCGCGGCCTTGTTCGCCGGCGCGCGCCGCTTCCACGGCCGCGTTCAGCGCCAGGATATTGGTCTGGAAGGCGATGCCCTGGATCACGTCGACGATATCGGCCACCTTCTTGGAACTGGTATCGATCGCCTGCATCGTGTCGACCACCGCGGTCATCACCTCGCCGCCGCGCTCGGCGATGCCGGATGCCGACTGCGCGAAACGGTTGGCTTCGCGGGCGCGCTCGGTGTTCTGCTGCACCATCGCGGTCAGCTCGCTCATGCTCGACGCCGTTTCTTCCAGCGTCGCGGCCTGCTGTTCGGTGCGCTGCGACAGGTCGGTATTGCCGGCCGCGATCCGGTGCGAGGCCTCGGTAATCGAGTCGGTGGACGTCTTGATCCGGGTAATCAGGTCGGTCAGCATGTCCTCCATCCGGCCGAGCCCGCCGAGCAGGGGGCCGAAGGGACCGCTGCGCTCGGTCTCGAATTCCTGGCTGAGGTCGCCGGCTGCGACCGTCTCGGCGATCAGCTCGGCCTCGGCCAGCGGCTGCTGGATGCCCCTGGACAGCGCGTGGACGCTTGCCACCGCCAGCAGCAGGGCCGCAATGCCGAGCCCGGCCATCCATTCGGTGGTGGTGGTGATTTGTTGATCCAGCTGGGTCAGGGCGGCTGGGCCCTTGGCCGCGGTAACGGCCCCGGCCTCGGCCGAATGCGCTGCCTCGCCGATGGCCCGCAACTGCGTGACGCCCATGCCCAGTGCGATTGCCAGTACCAGCAACACCGCGCCGAAGCACGCGGTCAGCCTTGCCCGGATGGACCAGTTCCCGATATGCATTTCTCCCTCCGCTCCCCTGTTGTTGTGGATTGGCGCCCCGCGTCAGGGCGAGTTGGCGGCCGGACTGCAATGGTCCGTTTTTTACCCCCAACGCGGATTGACGGCAGGGAAGAGGGAAACTTTAGGGGGAAAGATCTAAGGAAAAACCTTAGAGGAAAAGAGGGCGCCGTTTCAGGCCTCGATCGCGTCGGCTTCCGCCATTTCGACCCGGTTGCCGCCCATGGACTTGGCCCGATACAAGGCGCGGTCCGCGGCCGCAAGGCGATCAACCAGCGCGGGCGCCTCGTCGTGGAACTGCGCGCCGCCAACGCTGACCGTGGTCCGAATCGCCGCGCTGCCGCTGCGGCCCGGGATAGCCTCGGCAAAACGCCGGACGACGGTCTCTGCCAGTGCCTTGGCGCGCCCTGCGTCGGCGCCATACAGCAGCGCGGCGAATTCCTCCCCACCGATGCGCGCCAGAACCGCATCCGGCCCTAGCACGCCCTGCGCAATCTCGGCGAAGGACTTCAGCACCCGGTCGCCCGTCTCGTGCCCGTGTCGGTCGTTGATGGCCTTGAAATGATCCAGGTCGAAAGCCAGGACGGACACCGGCCCCTCCTTGCAGCGATCGACGATCCGCGCGCCGTGTTCAAAGAACCATCGGCGATTGCCAAGCCCGGTCAAATAGTCGGTCTGCGATTGCCGCAACAACTGCCCGTGCGATTCGTCGCGGATCAATTTCAGCAGCGCCATCGGCAGGATGACCGAATACAGCACGCCCTCGTAGATCGTGATCTTGCTGGCAATCGACTGTACCGAAGGGCCGTACGCGGCCACCAACCAGGGCAGCACGAAGCTCCTGGCCGCGTATATCGCCGTGTGGATGCCGGCAACGGCCACGACGATGCGCCGCGACTGCAACGACTTCATCGCCTCGCATCGCCACATCTCCCAGGCCGTCAACCCGCTGACAATGGCGATCGGCATCGAACTGACGTGGCTCCACACGAATTCCCGATGTTGCGGACCCCATCCGGCCCACACCAGGGCCATGACGACCAGCAGCCAGATCGAGCCTGCGCGATATTCGCGACCGTTCAACGATGCGACGCCACGCAGCACCAACAGATAGCCGCTGAGAACAAGCAGGTTGCTGATTGCCGAACCGATGGCGCCGGGCAGCTCGCGACGGAACAGCACAGCCGCGCAGCCAATGGCCAACGTCGCGAATCCTGATGCCAGTATCCGCAATTCCCTGCTGCGCCTGGGGTTCGCCCGGCGCTCCCAGAAGATCATTCCGGCACTGACGAGCAGCGTTCCGATGGCTAGGTGGTAAAGGGTGAGGAGATCGACGAGCATGCCAAATGTAGAGACATTGCGCCGATACATGGCGGCGGCCGCCAATTCTACGTGGGAAAGGCATTCGTCGATGACCAACTTTCGGGGCTGCGGGGAAAGCCCCGATTGATCGATTCGATGGATTGCAGCAGTGCCGCAGTGCTTCAGTGCCGTGCTATTCCTGCTCGATTCCCGCCTGCTTGACTACCTTCCCCCATTTGGCGAGGTCGGACTTGATCAGCGCCGCGTAGTCCTGCGGCGTGCCGCCCTGGACTTCGATTCCCGCCGCCTCCAGCTTGGCGCGCACCTCGGGCAGCTTCAATGCGGCATTGATCTCGGTATTGAGCTTGGCGACGATCTCCTTGGGCGTACCCGCGGGCGCCAGGAAGCCGCCATTCGTATTGGCGTCATAGCCCTTCAGTCCTTGCTCTTCCGCGGTCGGGACATTGGGCAGCGCCTTGGAACGGTTCCGGGTCGAAACGGCCAGCGCGCGGACATTGCAGGCTTTCACCTGTTCCTGGATCGCGCTGATGGTGTCGATGAACAGCACCGTGCGTCCGGCCACCAGGTCCGGATGGGCGGCGGACGAGCCCTTGTACGGAATCAGCAGCATGTTGGCGCCGCTGACCATGCGGAACATTTCCGCGGCCATCTCCTGGGCGCTGCCGCGTCCGGAAGTCGCGACCTTGGCCTCGCCCGGATTGGCCTTCATCCAATTGACCAGTTCGGGCACCGATTTGGCGGGAATTTTCGGATTGACCGCGAACACCAGCGGAATCACGTGGGTATAGACGATCGGCTCGAAGCTCTTTTCCGGATCCCAGCCGAGATTCTTGAACAGGTATTTATTGATGTTGTGGCTGCCGCCGACGATGCCGATCGTGTAGCCGTCCGGCTTGGCATTGGCCAGCACGGCGGTGCCCAGATTGTTCGATGCGCCGGGGCGGTTCTCGACGATAAAGGGCTGCCCCAGCTTGACCGCCAGCTTCTCTCCGACCACGCGGGCAATCAGATCGATGCCGCCGCCGGCCGGTGCGGGCACGATGATGGTGACGGGGCGGGTGGGGTAGTTCTGTGCCTGTGCCGATGACAGGCCGGGGGCCATGACGAGGGCGGCCGGGACGGCCAGGGTCCTGATCAGCTTGGTGAATGGCATGGTTGTCTCCTCTGTTTCTGGTCAACTGTTGTGTCAACTCTGATGCCGCGCGTCCCCGCGGCGCAAGCGAGCCGGGGCGCGGGAACGACGTGAGATGCCGAGCGATATCAGCCGCGCCCGACGAACGGCATGGCACTGGCCATGACGGTCATGGTCAGCACGTTCGCCTCCAGCGGCAGCGATGCCATATGACGCACGGCATTGGCGACGTGCGTGGCGTCCATCATCGGTTCCGGCGCTGTCGTGCCATTGGCCTGCAGCACGCCGCGCGTCATCCGCTCCGACAGTTCCGTCAGCGCGTTGCCGATGTCGATCTGGCCGGCCACGATGTTGAACGGGCGGCCGTCCAGCGCGAGTGCCTTGGTCAGGCCGGTGACGGCGTGCTTGCTGGCGGTGTAGGGGGCGGTGTAGGGGCGCGGCGTGTGCGCCGAGATGGAGCCGTTGTTGATGATGCGTCCGCCCTGCGGCGACTGCCGGCGCATCAAGCCGAAGGCCGCCCGCGCGCAAAGGTAGACGCCGGTGACGTTCGTGTTGATCACGTTGAACCATGCGTCCAGCGGCAGTTCGTCCATCGGCACGGCAGGGGCATTGACGCCGGCGTTATTGAACAACAGGTCCAGCCGACCGAACTCTTGTTCGATGGTGTCGAACAACGCGTGCACGCTGGTGGGATCGGTGACATCGGCAGGCACGGGCACTGCGTGCTGGCCGCGCTCAGCAGCCTCGGCGGCCAGCGCTTGCAGCGGTTCGGCGCGGCGGCCGGCCAGCACCACCGTCCAGCCGTCCTCCAGCAAAGCCATCGCGCTGAGGCGGCCAACACCGCTGCCGGCGCCGGTGACGAGGGCGATTTTTCGGGAAGCGTTCAAGGGCGAGTCTCCTTAATGGGGCGTTAGGCTGGAAGGCTTCTGCGCGCACAGGCGCCCGGGCGTTCGTGCATTCGCCTGCGCGTGCGCTCGTGCGGTGGGGCGTGAAACGGATAGTCCTGCGCTCAGGTGGTCAGGCTCATCGTCGGAAGGCCGCCGGCCAGCGCCTGCGCCACGCTTTCGAGCACCATCTGCGCCATCGCGGTACGGGTCTCCCAGGTCGCGCTGGCGCGATGGGCCTGCAGCGTCGTGCGACCGGATTCGCGCAAGGCCAGCGGTACGCGCGGCTCGTCGACGAAGACGTCCAGACCCGCGCCCGCGATGCGGCCGGCCGCCACGGCTTCGGCCAGGTCGGCCTCATTGACCAACCGGCCGCGCGCCACGTTGACGAGATAGCCACGCGGGCCCAGCGCGTCCAGCACCGCGGCATCGACGATGCCCTCCGCCTTGTCCGCCGCTGCGCAGAGCACCAGCGCATCGCTGCGGCGCGCCAGCTCGCGCAGGTCGGCCACGAATTCGTGGGGCACGTCATCCATGAAGCGCAGGTCGGTGTAGCGGATCGAGCAGCCAAAGGCCGCCGCCCGCGTCGCCACCGCCCGACCGACACGCCCCATGCCGACGATGCCGACATTCATGCCGCTGAAGCGTCGGGCAAGCGGAATCGCGATCGGCTGCGGATATAGCTCCCACTGGCCATCGCGCACGAAACGATCCCCCGCGCAGATATTGCGGCAGGCCGCGATCAGCAAACCGATCGCGAGGTCGGCCACATCTTCGGTCAGCGCGCCGAGGGTGGCGGTGACCGGCAGATTGCGGCCACGACAATATTCAAGATCCACCGCATCGGTGCCCACGCCATTGATGGCCACCACCTTCAGCGCAGGCAACTGTTCCAGCATCGCCCGTGAAATCCCCGTGTGTCCGCCGGTAATGACCGCCTGGATGGAAGGCCCGTGCTCGCGCAACCATGCCGCCTGATCGGCGATCTCGAAGTACTTGTGAACGTGGTACAGCGAGGCGAGCTCGTCGTTAATCGCAGGAATCAGGATCGGATTCAGTTGCAGGATTTGCGGCTTCATGTGCGTCAGCGTTTGGTGTTTGAGCGAGGCGTTGAACGTTGACGGCATAGTAGGTAATACTTGATCGTCATGGCAATATTGATCTATAAAATCAACATATAAACATTGACGACCACCCCCATGAGCTCCTGGATATCGATGGACGAGGCATGCCGACAGCTCGGCGTGCGGCCGCAAACGATCTATGCGTATGTCAGCCGCGGCAAGCTTGAGGTGATGACCGACCCGGCCGACACGCGCCGCAGCCTGTACCGCGCAGAGGACGTGGCGAGCCTCGCCAAACGCAAGCAGGCCGGCCGGAAGCACGAAACCCTCGCTACCAATACGCTGTTCGGAGCGGAACCCAGCATCCCGACCGCGCTTTCCACCTTCGTTCGCGAGCGGCTGTACTACCGAGGGCAGGACGCAGTGCCCCTAGCCGGCTCGGCCACCCTCGAGGACGTGGCGCAATTACTGTGGGACGCGCAACAACCGGTGGACTTTTCATGCTCTACCCGCGTCGCCAAGCCCGGACGTGTCGCGGCATTCAAAACCCTTGCTACGCTCGCCGCCACGGGCCACTCCACGCATGGACGCATGACAAGGGTGCTGCATGTCGAATGCCAAAGCCTGGTCGGCCAACTGGCCAATGCCTTCGGCGCACAACCGGGCCAACAACCGCTGCACCTTCGCTTTGCACAAGCGTGGAAACAGCCGACGCGCGTGGCCGAGCTTCTGCGAACGGCCATGGTCCTGCTGGTGGACCACGAACTGACGAGCTCGGCCTTTGCCGCCCGCATCACGGCATCCACGGGCGCATCGCTGCCGGCCTGCCTGCTCGGAGGGTTGGCGACGCTCTCCGGCCCGCTGCACGGCGATGCCTCGGGCCGCGTCAAGGCGCTATTCGATGAAGTGGAGCGGCAGGGCGAGGAACAGGTGATTGCACACCATCTGTCGACCGGATTGCCGTTGCCTGGGTTTGGGCATCACCTGTATCCCGATGGGGACTCGCGGGCGGCGGCGTTGCTGGCGTTGCTTGACCCGCCGGAGGTCATTGCGCGGTTTATCCAGAAGGCGACTAGGCTGACGGGCTTGCAGCCGAATATCGACGTGGCGCTGGCGGCCATGGTCATTCATTACGGACTGCCGGATGATGCGGCATTCGCGATGTTTGCCACGGCGCGGAGCATTGGGTTGCTGGCGCACAGTCTCGAGCAAATGGGAGTAGGGCAGGTGATACGGCCGCGGGGGCGGTATGTTGGGGTTATGCCGGACAGGGCGGGGAAAAGATGAGGTCTTGCGGGCAGGCAAGGCAGTCGCAGCGCTTGTATCGCAGAGGCGGTTATGCGGGGCGGTGTAGTCGGATGGAGGGCGCAAATGGCAGAGCGTGACTAAATGGACAGATGCGGGTGGCGGTCCAAGCGAATTCCCCGATTTCACTTGTCGACCCTGCGCGGACAGTTGAAGGCCGCACTTCGGTGTCCGCTTTGGTGAAAGCTTTATCCGTTGCGGTGAGTCGTCCTCAGGGACACTTTGGCGTTCGTGTCGTTCGTGTTGTCAGAGTGCCCACGTACGTTTCGGCGGGTTCAAGTAAGCTCGTGGAAGCGGGTAGTCAGTCCTGCGTTCAGAGCCGGTAATAGGCCTCGCCGAGATGTCTCGGCGCGATGAACATAGGCGAAACGCAAGTCGGAGTTCGGCGCAAGTGCAGGGGATCAATATGAATGGGCAGATCTATGATTACCGTTTGGAGTCAAACCGGTAATGCAAAAAATAGGCACGACATCTTGTGCGAGCTGAGCTTGCATACACAATATGTAGTATGATGTCCCATGTACCGACTACCCGTAGGGGTCCGGATGACTGGTTTGCTGGGTTGGTTTCTAGGTCAGGCCGAAAAATTTATCAATTGGATATGCCGGCCGGCTAACATTGGACTGCGCGTCATGGCTGCTGGGGCGGGCCTTTTTGCGGTGTCCATGGCCGGAAATTGGGTGACCAACTTCAGCGCGTCCCAAAGCCCTTGGGGCAACCTCTCATTTCAGCTTTCCAATCCGTCCGGGGCATCTGAGTTTATTTCAACGCTGGGCGCGGTATTCGGACTGATTGCTTTCTTCGTTGGCGCGGCTCTTGCCATCCACAATAACCGTACAAATTGTCTGTCTGCAACGAAGCGCGTCATAGCCTTGGAGTTGCGCGGTCTCGCGGATACCTCCGATGCACCTCTTAAGGACGCCGTCCCTGGGCGGCTAGTCGGAGCGCCAGAAAGCGTGCTTGTAGATGTCCGCCACCACATGCAAGCAGCAGGCTGTGCGGCGCTGGATCGCGTGCTTGAAGAACTGAATGCCATCCCGCGGGACGTCAAGGCTCGCTGCAAGGACTTCGCCCGTTCAGATATCTCCACAGTCGTTGGCGGGATTCTCCAAGTTCCATTCCTATTCCATGTCGGAATGCTGCTGGACGACGAAGCGCAAATCACGCTCATGGACTGGGAGCGTACCGGGAAGGCTTGGCGGGAACTGAGTGAGGCCGACGACGGTGTCCGTTTCAGAGTGATCGGTCTTGAAGAAGCTGCTCAGGATAGATCTCGTCAGGTCGTCGTTGCGGTGTCAGCGAGCTACGCGGTGGATGAAGAAGGCATCGCGCGGACGTTCGCCGGCTTGCCGGTCGTCCATCTTAGTCTTCCTGTGCCGGTACCAAACTCGCTCTGGTCTGAGGCCAAACAACAGGCGCTGTGCCATCAGTTTCTGCAGACCATCGCACAACTCGCTGGAGGCGGCGCGGAATTGATCCATCTTGTCGTTGCTGCACCGGCAAGCCTAGTGATCCGCCTTGGTGCCGCTTATGACGTGCGCAACTTTCCATCTGCCGTAATCTACCAGTACGAAAGAACGCATGGAAACAAATATCCATGGGGTGTTCGCTTGAAAACCCATGGCGTTGTGAAAGCAGAGGTTGTCGAAACAGGTCGTGAAGTCACGACTGCCTGAGGGTCCACCACATTGGAGCAATGCAGTGAATCAGAAGCTTTCTCTTTCGAAGTCCGTAATGGCCTCCCTGCTTGCTCGACAGCAAGCAGAGCAGTGGGAGAGCTTCATCGTCTCTATGCTTCAGCGGCTTGAGCTAGACGCGAAGGAACTGGCGAGGGCCAAGATGCACTATGACCTACTGGCTCGACAAATTGCCCATAAACTTCACGTGGCGGACACCGACGTGCACGTTGTTGTACAGGGGTCAATGAGGACGCAGACAACCATCTCGCCTCGAGGCAATGCAAAGTTCGACCTGGACATCGTTGTCAAACTTACGGGTGGTGCGTTTGATAAGCTCGATTCTGAGACCTTCTTCTCGCGTTTCGGTGATGCATTGCGGGGGTTGAACGACGCAGCAGGAGATCCGAAGCCGAAAGCTCGTTGCTGGCGACTGGACTACGCAGGGGAGCCGTTCTATTTCGACGTGACGCCCGCACTTCCTGGTAGCCAGATAATTACGGGAACGGATCTTCGCGTAAGAGACCCGAAAACCAAGTGGAGTCCGTCCAATCCTGAGGAGTTCGCCGACTGGTTCTGTAAGATCGCCGGTCTGTGCTTTAGCTTTGAGAGTCAGATGGCAAAAGCGCTTGTTTTCGACCATGCGCAAGTGGACCCGATTCCGTCCACGCCGGTCGGGATTGATGATGTACTTCGTCGAACGGTTCAGCTTATTAAGCTACACCGCGACAACTACTACTACGGCTCGATTGTCTCGGATGCTAGGAAAGAGGCCAAGCCAATCTCTGTTATTTTGGTAACCCTTGCGACGCACGCGTACAACGACCTCTGGCTCACGAAGAGGAGCGCGTTTGCGTCGCCCATTGAATTAGTGCTGGAACTTGTGGAGCAGTTACCGAAGCGTATAGAGCGACTGAACGGCAAGCATTGGGTTGCTAACCCGGCGCTGCCGAAGGAGAACTTCGCTGAACGTTGGAACGAAGACGGTGGGCTGCGCGCAAAGGAATTTGCGATCTGGCACGAGCAACTCACAAGCGATCTCGAACTGCTTTTCAACGAGGACTACAACGCGAAGTCCGAGGAGCGCATCCGCCGGGTGTTTGGCCGGCATGGCGTGGACTCCTGGCAAGCCAGTACAAAGAGCTCCGGCTTGGGCGTGCTCGGCGGTCTGCGCAAGACGGTGCCCGCGCAGCCGCGCTCGAATCCCAGCTCGCCAACCGCCGTTGGCTCTAGGAACACGCTGGCATAGAGCGCCTTGATTCAAGTCTCTCCAATTGCCGCTGCATCGTCTGCCGTAGAGGCATGGCTTGACGGTGCAGGTTCCGCCTTCGCCAAGCGCGTCGCGACATCGGGTTCAGCACGAAAGGTTAGAACCTGGATCGTCTCACCCACCCATCCCGCGTTAAAGGGTAAGCCGATACGAATCCGGCTTCCAAGGGATTTTCCGTCGACGCCGGCACAGATCGAGGTGGACAAGAGTCTCTGCTTGGTCCTGCCCCACGTGGAGGAGGACGGGAGGGTCTGTCTGGGAGTTTCTTCGAGTCCTTTGGACTTTGAGGACCCATGCGGTGCCGTCGACCGCGTCCTAGAAGCATTTGAGGACTTTCTCATCAAATGTGAGGACCCAGGTTGGGTCGAGAGCGAGTTCCAAGCCGAGCGGCTCGCGTACTGGTATCGCTTCACCTTGCAGAATAGGAAAAGACGTACCGCACGTCCGTCGTTGCAAAAGACCTACGTTGTACTGGAGCCTCTTGAGCAGGTTGTTGAAGGGACTGTTGCCTCCTTCAATAAAGGAAAGACTGCGGTCGCTTGCATGCGCTCCCGAGATGCCAGTGCCTTTGCGCGTCGGCATGAGCTTGCTCGCGGTACCATGTCGAGAGGGCATGCGTTGTTTGTGCCGTTGCCTGTAGACGAGGCTTGGACACCCACTGCATGGCCGAAGAGTTTTGCCGACCTTGAGCAGCTTGTACAGCGTCTGACTTCAGGTGACGCGTCTGTCGGCGCTTGGTTGAAAGATAAAGCTACCGAAAGCCATGGGCCGTTCGTTGTAGTGTTTTTACAAGGCACCGTGCTTTATGGCTACCAGATTTTTGAACCAATGGTTTCGCTCGTTGCCCAGCCCGCTATTGAGCCACTTCGCTTGGATAGGATGGATGCCGCATGGAGTCTCTCCCGAGACTACAAGTCGGAGAGGCTGAAGGCGCGGCAGAAGGCGAGGGTGCTTGTCCTCGGATGTGGATCGCTTGGGAGTCCGCTTATTGAGTCCTTAGCAAGGGCTGGTGTAGGTAATATCGACATCGTTGACGTGCAGTCCTTCGAGACCGAAAACTGTTCACGACATGTTTTGGGCCTCACTTCCATTGGAAATGGAAAGGCGGTGAGTCTCGGGCGTAAGCTTCTGAGGGAGATACCGGAACTCAAGGTGCGCGCGTATCATGCCTTCGCAAGCTCCTTCATCTCGGATTGCTGCCTGCCAGGGGCATATGACTTAATTGTCGAATGCACTGGGGAGAGTTCAGTACGGAGCTTTCTGAGCATGTATCGTGATAGCACTGTTGCGAATGTACCGCTCGCGCTCTGCTGGCTTGAGCCATATTGTGCGGCGGCCCACGTTGTTGGCGTGGCGGCACAAGAGAATTGGCCGCAAACCGATCCTGCGGATACGCTGGTGAATGTCGCGGATTGGCCTGCCGATAGTCGAGTGAATCTGCCAGCGTGCAGTGCGGGATTCCACCCTTATGGCGTGGCCGATGTCTGGCAGGCCGCAGGGTTCGCTGCGGAGCGGGTGCTCTCTATCCTGGATGATGGGCTGGCCAGGTCAATTATCTGGAGTTGGGTGCGGTCGAAGGCGTTCTTCGATGAAATCGAGAGGAGTGCAGTCCCTCGGGACGTGGTTCCGGCGGAAGGGTCGCGTTTTGATTCCAGAATGATTACGCGTCCTTACCTTCTGGTCGAAGCCTCATGAATGTGCAGACGTTCAGAGTACAAGGGGCGACTTGGCGCATTGTATTTCCCACGGAAGGATTGAAGGTTCTAGAGGATCACCGGCAACTCCGCAAGGGAAGCTCGGAAGCTGTGGGGCAACTCTTTTCGGCAGACCTCACTGGTGAAGACGTCATGATTGACTTGGTGACGGTCTTACCCCCAACGCGAGCGTCTTCACACGGGGTTGTCTTCAGTCCTGAGTCTGCGAAAATCGAGCGGGAGCGACTTTTTGCGAATGGCTTACATTTCGTAGGGTTATGGCACTCCCATCCCCAGAAGCATCCCTCACCGTCCAGTACGGACTTGCGGCTCGCAGCTGAGCACGCCCGGGCGGCACTTCATAACCTGACCGGAATTCTCTTCGTCATTGTTGGGACAGACGCGTTTCCAAAGGGACTCTTCGTCGGAGTTCACGATGGAAGCCGGCTACATGGCGCACGCTTTGAATACTAGCGGGTCCCCGTAGGGGCAGCTTCCTCTGGTGCCCCCTACAAGAAATTAGATGTTTCCCTAGCGACGAGTCCACAAGGAGAATTCGCATGGCAACTTTTGTGTCATCTTTGGCATATTCAAGTAAATCGGCCTCCGCCATAAAGAAGCCACATCCTCTTTAGCTCAACCCGGGACGTGTAGCGGCGTTCAAACCCTCGCTACGCTGGCCGCCACCGGCTACTCAACGCATGGGCGCATGACCAGGGTCCTGCATGTCGAATGCCAAAGCCTAGTCGGCCAACTCGCCAATGCGTTCGGCGCAAAGCGGCCAACAACCGTTGCACCTTCGCTTTGTGCAAAGGTGGAACAGCGGGTGCACTTGGCCGAGCTTCTGCGGACGGCCATGGTCCTTCTGGTGGATCACGAGTTGACCAGCTCCGCCTTTGCCGCACGCATCACGGCGTCCACCGGCGCATCGCTGCCCGCTTTGCCTTCTTGGCGGACTCGCCACGATCTCCGGCCCCTTGCACGGCGACGGCTGGGGCCGCGTCAAGGCGCTAATCGATGAGCGGAGCGGCAGGGTGAGGAGCACGTTATTGCGCACCCTCCGTCCACGGGATTGCCTTTACCGGGTTTCGGGCATCACTTGTATCCCGATGGCGATCCGCGGGCCGTTGCGTTGCTGCGATGTTCGAGCCGCCGGAAGCGATAGCGCGCTTTATCGAGAAGGCGACAAGGTTGACGGGGCTGCAGCCAAATATCGACGTCGTGTCGGTGCCATTTCGGAGGTGAATACTATGAACGCCGCCCGGGAAGGGGAAGGCCGCTTGGCATATCGCAGGATAATCGATGGAGAGCATGCCGGAATCAGGGACGGAAAATCCGCAGCGTAGCAGAATGCTGCGTTTGCGTGACGGGTGGCGTCCCGCCTACCCGTGCCGCGTGCCCATACCGCGTGTCCAGAGCGGATCCCTTGCGTGTCGAGAACCGTCCGCGCCAGCGCAGCGCCCGCCGACGTGGCCCAGCCTATACGGACTGGCATGCTGGACACCCTTGACGCGGTCACTCTGCTACACAGCCCAAGCACAGGGAGGGAGGTGCAGATGGTCCGATCCCGCGTGCTGCGCCGAACTTGCAAGACCCCTATGCGGCGTTTAAAACCTTTTCCTTCAAGATCTTTTGTCCGAATGTCTTCGCGCGCGGCGACGTATGGGGATATTTGCTTTGCGTTGCATATTGCTTGCTCCCTAACTCGCGTAGCAATTTCCGGTATGAGCGAGAATTGGCGGCCGCGCGCAGAGGGTTTTGCTGCTTGCAGATTGAGGCTGGATCGTCGCCCTTATGATAACGTTTCTTGATGCTAATGCTGTTGAGTAAATCAATTGGATTCGTGATGCTATCGCAGCATTTGTTTTGAATTGCTTTCTCGAACGCCGCGGAGACCTTAAATCTAGCCGTCATGGTCTTAAGGGCCACCGGATCTGCAATTAACCAGTTTTCAATAGACTTATCCTTCACTACCACTTGGAAATCAATTTTCGTGTCAGAATAAAGTTTGTTGAATGCCGTTCGTAGCTCCTGAGAGAACTGAACGGCACATGGATGATCTTCTCGGTCTATAAGTATGAGGATGGAATCAACTCCGCGACGGCACCATGTCAGAACTTGGGACCGCGCTGAGCGGGCAATCACCATTGGTGTGGCTTTGGGCTGAAGGTCCGCGCGCAGTGGCGTTCCTTTAATCTCATGCACGCTATCCACTTTGCCGATAAGGCTGCTAATAGCGTCAATCTCGCCGGCTCCCTCCACGATAATGCCGATTTTGCGACTCATACAATCTGCCCTTTTGGCATGGCTTGACGTACAAGTCCCATGTCAAATAGCTCAAATAACCTCGCTACGCCGCTCTCCCAATCTTCTACTACTTCAGGATTAATCTCGGGTAAATGTGAGATTCGCGTCTCGCCATCTTCCTTGTAACAGATCCAAACATCGCCAGGTTCCACCATGTTGAGTACGACGGGAGAATGGGTGGTCAATATTGTTTGAGTTTGTTTGCTGTTCTTTTTGAATTGCTCCGTTAGTTGTTGAACGATCCAAGGGTGTACGGAGTTTTCAGGCTCCTCCAAGAACAACAGTGTATTTCGAGGATCGGCGAGACAGCAAAGCAAGGCAAGCGTTTGAATAGTACCATCCGAGACATCCTGCGAAGTCCAGGGCTTTGCTGAGCTCTCCTCCTTAAACGTTAGAGCGAGGAGATTATTCGGTGTGAATGCGACACCAATAGATTCGAGACCAGGTATTATCTGGCGCATCGAATCTTCGACTTGCTCCCATCGTTGAGGATGGTTTCTCTGCAACCAATCCACGAGCGCCGCAAGGTTTTGGCCATAACTGGTAAGGCGTGGCAACGGGCTCGGTGCACCAGGAGTTCTAGAGATCTGCGGGGAGAATTGATGCACTGAAATGTCACCCAATTCAGCGGGGCCGCCTAGGAAATATAAATCCCTGAAAAGTAGGTCAAAGGCGCGCCCTCTTCGACGCTCTTTTCCTCGCTTCGAAATAAATTCCAAATATTTTACCAAATCTGGGTCAATTCGCGACGAACTACCAATTTCATACGAAAGCTCACCGTTTTTTTTGCTGATCGAAAACAGATTGGAAAATTTTTCGTAATCCTTTGCGCTCTGCCTTCCCGTGGGGATATAGTACTGAAGTGTCTCTTCAACGATTTTGAAATCGGCGCGGATGGCGGTTCGCGCGGCTCCAAAGGAGAATGTGTGTCTGACCCGAAATAATCCGGGTTGGTTCCTGTTTTTGACGAAGGGTAAATGGATATCCTGGGTCAAAAAATCAATTGAAAATTGGACGGCAGACTTCGTTCGTTGCTGCCTCCGGTAGGCGATATTCTCAAAGCCTCCTTTGCTCAAAACAGCATATTCAAGTCCGTTGCGATAAACGTCAGCGAGAAACTCGAACGCAGAGGCAAGATTGGATTTTCCTGAGCCATTAGCTCCTACGACAACAGTGAGATCATTGGGGCGAAACGTAATATCGCGTAATGATCTATAATTTTCTATTTTTAGTTCTTTAATTTGCATGTGTAAACGCTACTAAAGTGCGCGTCAAGAACGGTGGCCCCGCATATTGCTGTCCGTCTGACCCGTAGAGTTTCGGATGGTATGCGGCGTGCGAGTACCCCCCATTGGGGGGGCAGTGATCTTTTCAATTTGGTTCGCCTCTGCGGTCGACCAAATGACCGGCACGGCCGGGCTGTCTCCGACCGCACTGCGCCGGCAACAGACACCTCCGCGTAGGGTACCTCCCTGAGGAGCCCAAGGATCGAGAAGCGCGATTCTAACTCCATGTCAACGCATCGATTCGCGGTCCCACTCGGTAGAACGGCGGCGGTGCGCGGTATCGCGGTATCGCGGTAGCAGGCACGGAGTTGAGGCAATTGGCAGCACCAACAAAAGGAAGCCCGAGCATTCCCATGCGCTGTCTTCCTTCAATACATCAAAGGCCTCATCCCTCACCGAAGTCGCATCCCCCGTGATATTGCCGACAGCAGCAAACCGATTCTTGTAGTTGCGCCGAACGA
Source organism: Cupriavidus sp. HPC(L) (assembly GCF_000307735.3). Taxonomy (NCBI): domain Bacteria; kingdom Pseudomonadati; phylum Pseudomonadota; class Betaproteobacteria; order Burkholderiales; family Burkholderiaceae; genus Cupriavidus; species Cupriavidus sp. HPC(L). Next base: position 59,776 of record NZ_AMPR02000455.1, read on the forward strand.
GTGGATCGAGAGTTGCCTTCACGAAGTCATGCAGCGGCGATTCCCAATCTCCTGGATGCTGGAATGAACTCAGGACATACGTCCATCCATTGATTTCGTCCCCAGCATGTAACCCGGTCGATTTCGCGCCAGCCGGCGTGGCCAGCTGTCTGGCATCGCGATCTTGTCCGGGTTGGCGAAATTGCCCAGCGCGTCCTGCTGCTTGAGCTTGCCGCCGCCAAAGTCCTCGGCGATCAGTTCGGGAACGGCGTCCATATCGACCGGCACCCATTCCGAGTGGATGGCGCGCCGGTGGTATCGGGCTGACCGCCGTGCGGTTTTTGCGCGCAGGCCGAAGCGGACGTGCCCATTCCATCGGCATTTTCGTTTCCGGTGCGCTACAGAAAAGTGAGAACCTGGGGTTTGCGGCTGGTGCCCTTGCGGAGCCCTTGATCGGGCGTTGCTCGTCAAGCCTCGAGGCGTGTGGCTAGGTCCGAAAAGCTATCTGCGATGCGGATGGCGCAATCCGGTGCCATGCCGATCATTGGCAGCATGAAAACAGCGCCTGTATGATCGAAAGCCAACAGCTCCCCACCGCCGTCACCACCGAAAGCAAGAAATCCTGGCGCGTAGACGTTGATTTCGACATCAGCGTTGTTGACATCTATTTCATCTAGTGACCACAGCGCAACATATCCTGGCATTGATCCCTCCACCCTAAATCCTTCGAAGACTCCATGGGAAACCAGGTAATCCGTGTACTCATGCGGAACTGAAGGCAACATATACCCGCTCTGGGTTGGGGCGGCTGGCGCAGACTCTAGCAGCATTCAGCAATTTCTCATGAGAATCGATCAGTATCCGCTTCTGGCCGATAGCGGGCGGTGTTCAATGCAAGCCAAGTACTGACTCGCGACCTGAAGTTGTTCCGGGAAGCGGCGAACCACTTGCACCAATAGCCGCCGCTCTCCGCATCCCCCTCAATCAATCAACCTCCCCCCCTCATCAAAAAACGGATACGCCGGCCCATGATCCCCAATCGGCGCCGCATGCGTAACCAGCCCATGCGCCGGATGCCACCAATGCAGCAAGAATCCAGGCGGCTCCATCCGAAAGCGAGAAGCGGCCTGGGGATCTAGGTCCAGCGCAACCTGGTGCGCAGGGCCGGGCGCCGTCATCGCGATGGTGCCACCAAAGCGCCGTGTGATATGCCGATGCAAATGGCCGCACAGCACGCGCTCAACCTGCGGATGGCGCCGGACCACGGCCTCGAGCAGCGCGGCGTTTTCCAGGCCCTGCTGGTCCATATGACCGATGCCAGTGTGGAAGGGCGGGTGATGCAGCATCAGCAGCGTAGGTCGTTCCGGGGCGACCGCCAGTGCGGCTTCGAGCCATGGCAACTGATCCGGTTCCACGCGTCCGCCGCTATGGCGCGGCACGGTGCAATCGAAAGCGATCAGCGTCAACGGTCCTGCGTCGATGCGGTAGTGCACGGGCGCGTCGCCGTCGCCCGCGGCGAACAGGTAGGCGTGATCGGGGAACACGCGGCGCAGTGCGTCGCGGCTGTCGTGGTTGCCGGGCATCAGCCGAACCGGTATTGGCAACGTTTCCAGAATCCCCCGCAGGAAGCGATATTCGTCCTCGCTGCCGAAGTCGACCAGGTCGCCGGTCACGACGGCAACGTCGGGGCGCTGGGGCAATGTCATCAGCGTATCGATGCATTGGCGCAGCGCGTCCGCGGTATCGACGCGGCGGTAGGACAGCTTGCCGCCGGCCTTGATATGCAGGTCCGTGATGTGGGCGACGAGGTAGGGCGCGGCTTGGGACGCGGGCTGGGAAGCGGTCTGCATCATGCCGCGCTCCGTGTTGCCTCGGCCGGCACCGTCACCAGGTGGCTGGTATCGATGCGCAGGCCAACGCGGTCGCCGGCCGCCCAGCGGTCGCGTCGCGCGGTATCGAGCACGATCGGGGCAGGGGCGCCCACGTCGACCAGCAGCCTGGTCGCATGGCCTAGGAAGAGGGCGGTGACGACGTTGCCGGTCACATGGACATCATGCGCATTGGGCGCGTCGGTCAGCGACACGTCTTCCGGCCGGAACATCAGCTCGGCCTGCGCCACCTCGATGTGTTGCGCCTCACGCGGCAACGCGCCTCCCGGCACTCGCCACACGTGGTCAGCCGCGGCCGCCGGCAGGCGGTTCATGGTCCCGATGAAGTCGGCGACAAAGGCATTGGAGGGATACCGGTAAATCTCCTGCGGCGTACCGCTTTGCGCGATGCGTCCCTTGTCCATCACGATGATGCGATCGCCCAGCGCCATCGCTTCCGCCTGGTCGTGGGTGACGTACACCGTCGTAATGCGCAGGCTGCGCAGCAGGCGGTTGATGTCGGCGCGCAGTGCGTCGCGCAGCTTGGCATCGAGCGCGGTCAGCGGTTCGTCCAGCAGCAATACGCGCGGCTGCACGGCGATGGCGCGGGCCAGGGCCACGCGTTGGCGCTGGCCTCCGGACAGCTGGTCGACGCGCCGGTTGGCGAAGGCGCCCAGCTGCATCATGGCCAGCATGTCGTCGACGCGCCGGCGGCGGGTCTGTGCGTCGACCTTGCGCACGCGCAGGCCATAGCCGATGTTCTCGGCCACCGTCATATTGGGGAACAGCGCGTAGTTCTGGAACACCATGCCGACGCCGCGCTGTTCGATCGGCAGATGCGTGACCGGTGCGCCGCCGAACAGCACCTCTCCCCCCGTATCGGGAAATTCCAGGCCGGCGATCATGCGCAGCGTGGTGGTCTTGCCGCAGCCGGACGGGCCGAGCAGTACGACGGTTTCGCCGGCGCCGATGTCCAGATCCAGCGGTTCGAGCGCGCGCGTGCCGTCGGGGAACGTCTTGCCGCAGTGGTGCAGCGCGATGGTGGTGGGTTCATGCATGGCGGGGAGCCTCCGTCTGCGGCTGGGACTGCGGCGCGCTGTCCCGGCCGGCTGGGGTGTTTGGCGAAGTGGTGACCGTGCCGGCGAACGGCGTGGGGGTGTCCTCTACTGGATGTCGCTGGGCGCGCGCACCGAGTGCGGACACCATCTGCATCACCACCAGCAGCGGGATGATCATCAGGAAGAACACGATGGTGTAGGCGGAGCCGATCTCCAGCCGCATCGACGCATAGCTGTCGGCCAGTCCCACCGGCAGTGTCTGTGTGGTGGGCGTATGGAGCATCCAGGTCAGGTTGAATTCGCCGACCGACAGTGTGACGACCATCAGTGCGCCGGCGAGAATCCCTTGCCGGCAATTGGGCAGCACCACGGTGAAGAATCGCTGCATGCGTGTGGCGCCCAGGCTGGCGGCAGCGTCTTCCAGCGTGCGGATGTCGATTGCCGACATGATGGCCAGCACCGAGCGGACCATGAACGGCAGCGTGAACAGGACATGCCCGATCAGAATGAAGACCCAGCTGGTACGCAGCCATGGCAGGCCGCCATACAGCAGGATCAGGCCGAGTGCCGTCGCGAGGCCGGGGATCGCCACCGGCAACATCAGCAACTCTTCGATCAGCCGCGTCACGCGGCTGCGGCGCAGCGCCATGTAGTAGGCAGCCGGAACGCCGAGCACCAGCGTGCAGGCGAGGCACGCCAGCGCAATCCACAGCGACAGGAAGATGGTGTTGCGGTACAGGCCCCAGACCTCCTCGACCCATCGCGTGGTCAGGCCGCTCTCCAGCCCGACAAAGATGTTGTTGGTGAGACCCGCCAGCACGGACAGCGCCACCGGCACGGTCATGAATGCGCAAACGGCGAGCGTCAGTGTCAGCTGCGCCCAATACGCGGCGCCACGACGGTTGGTCTTCATGCTTGCGCTCCTACGCGGTAGCGGCAACCGCGTTGCCGGACAGATGACGAGCCACCGCCAGCAGCGCCCAGGTCACGGCACCGAGCAGGATCGATAGCGCGGCGGCCATGCCGAAGTTGGCGTAGTTGGTGAACTCGTTGTAGATGGTCAGCGGCAGCACGTCGAGCTGCGTGGCCAGCGTGAACGCCGTGCCGAACGCGCCCATGCTGGTGGCAAAGCAGATCGCGCCGCTGGAGATCAGGGCCGGCATCAGCGCGGGCAGCATGACGTCGCGCACCACGCGCCAGCGGCCGGCGCCTAGTGAGCGGGCCGCTTCCTCCAGCGATGCGTCGAGCTTTTCGACGGCCGCCATCACGGTCAGGATCACGCGCGGAATGGAGAAATACAGGTAGCCGACGAACAGCCCCGCCATGCCATAGGCGAAGGTCCAGCGCTCGCCGGCAAGCAGATCGCCGATCGAAGCGAGCAAGCCGTTGCGGCCGCCCAGCATGATGACCATGAAGCCAATCACCACGCCGGGGAACGCCAGCGGAAAGGTCAGCATGGCAACCAGTACCGACTTGCCGGGGACCGGATGGCGCTGCAGGAAGGTTCCTGCCACGCCGGCAATCGCCAGCGTAACCAGCGTCACCGACGCCGACAGCAGCACCGTGGACAGCAGGCTGTGCAGATAGCGCGGGCTGGACAGCACGGTCCAGTAGACGCCGGCGCCGTCGTCGCCCGCTACGCTGACCGCCAGCAGCTTGGCCATCGGCAGGCAGAAGAACGCCAGGAAAACGATCAGCGCCGGCAGCGCGAAGACGATCAGCGTGCGGGCGGATGAGGCAGTAGTGCGACGGCGCATAGGGATCTCCAACGGGAAGGAGCCAGCCGGGGCGACGGGCGCCCGGGGACTAGCATCAGCGTCAGCGCACTTCCTTCAGGTACTGGTCGCTGAAGGCCTTCTGCACCTCGGCCATCTTGCCGTAGTCGATGGTCTTGGCGCGGGCGTAGTCCGAAGCCGGCAGGAAGCGGGCCTCGACCTCCTTGGACACCGCCTTGGCCCGTACCGGCCGCAGATAGGCATTGGCCCACAGCGCCTGGCCGGCGTCGGACAACACGAAGTCCAGCACCTTGCGGGCTTCGGCCGGATGCGGCGCCTTGTTGACCATGCTCATGACGTAGGGCACCACCAGCGTGCCTTCCTTGGGAATCACGAAGGCGACATTGGCGCGGTCCTTGTAGCGGGCGCGATAGGCGTTGAAGTCGTAGTCCAGCAGGATCGGAATTTCACCGGACAGCACGCGCGCGTATGCGGTCTGCTTCGGCACGATGGGCTGGTTCTTCTGCAGGTCCTTGAAGAACTTCAGCGCCGGGCCGAAATTGTCGAGCGAGCCGCCCAGGGCCTGGTTGATCGCGACCGCGCCCACATAGCCGACGAAGGCACTGGCCGGATCGAGATAGCCGACCATGCCTTTGTACTCGGGCTTGTGCAGGTCGGCCCACGATTGCGGCACCGGCTTGCCGCGCAGCGCGTCGACATTGACCATCAGGCCGAGCGTGCCCGAATGGATCGCGAACCAGTTGCCCTGCGGGTCCTTCAGGCCGTCCGGGATGTCGTTCCAGTTGGCGGGCTTGTAGGGCGCCGTGACGCCTTCCTTCTGCGCCTGGATGCCGAACGTCACGCCGTAATAGACCACGTCGGCCACCGGGTTGGCCTTTTCCGCGACGATCTGGGCCAGCGACTGGCCCGAGTTCTTGTTGTCGTGCGGCACCGTGACGCCGGTCTTTTCCTTGATAGCGCGGATCTGCGCAGCCCAGTCGGCCCATTCCGGCGGGCAGTTGTAGCAGATCGCGGTTTGCGCGGCCGCGGCGTGGCTGAATACGACCGCGCCGATCGTGGGCAGCACCCAGCGCAGGCGGCGCAGCCAGGACGAAGTCGATTGCATGATGCACTCCTTTTCTAGAGACGACGGTGGGGGAAGACGGCGAAAGACGGCGGAAAACGATGCGAGTGACGGCGGCTGGTTCAAGCCTGCGTCAGGCGCTAAGGCGGTGGCCCGACGCTGGCGCCTGCGCGTATCGCGTGCGGCAGCAGCGTTGCGCGTGGCAAGGCACGGTCAGGCGCGGCTTCGGCACCTGGGGAATTCAGCCGAGCCAGCAGGCACTCCAGCGCGCGGGCGCCGATCTCGTTGTTGGGCTGCACGACCGTGGACAGCGGCGGCTCCAGCAGCTGCCCGAGTTCGATGCCGTCGTAGCCGAGCACGGAAATATCGCCGGGCACCGACAGTCCCAGGCGCTTCAGAATCGAAATCACGCCGATCGCCAGCATGTCGTTGGTACAAAACAGCGCCGTGGGCGCGCGCGGCGCCGTGACCAGGCGCCGGATGTGCTCGGCCTCCTCCGGCGTGTGAGTGGGCGTGTGGGCCGGCAGCGGCAGCGGCGGCAGCGGGTCGAGGCCATGCGCGCGCATCGCGTCCTGATAACCCGCATAGCGTTGCTTGGCGCGGTCCGACGCGGCAAAGGCGCCCGATACCACCGCGATGCGCCGATGGCCGGCAGCGATCAGCGTCTCGACACCGGCGCGTGCGCTGACGCGGTTGTCCACCGACACCGAATAGTGTTTGCCGCGGCGGGTCCCTTGGTTGTACGCGAGCACATACGGCACGCGTTCGGCATCGAGCTGGTCCAGCACCGCGCTGCGGGCGGCATCGGCCACCGTCAGCACCATGCCGTCGACCCGATGACGCAGCAGATATTCGATCCGCTCGCGTTCGCGCTCGGGGTCGTAGCGGCTGGTCACCAGCATCAGCGAATAGCCTTGCGTCAGGGCCGCCTCCTCGATGCCGCGCCAGCATTCGGCAAATACGGCGTTCTCCAGCGTCGGCAGCATGACGCCGACGATGCGCGTGCGCTGGGCCCGCAGCTTGGCGCCCAGCAGGTTGGGGCGGAAGCCAAGTTCGCCCGCCGCCCGCAACACGCGCTCGGCGGTGTCCTGACGGACCATCTCCGGATTGCTGAACACGCGCGATGCCGTGGCCAGCGACACGCTCGCCGCTTGCGCAACGTTCATCAGGGTCGCGCCATTGGACGGCGTGGGCGACGCGGACGACGTGGCGAGGGGTGCGGGTTTACGAGGCATTCGGCTGGAATCGGGGCGAGGCGGGAGAAATGAAAACGTTTTCATTCAAGCCGCAAAAAAACCGGTGTCAAGGACAACCGGTGGTGCGGTGCGCCGCAAAAAAGCCGGCGCGGTCATGCGATCGGCATCGGTGGCCGAACAGGGGCGATTGTGCGCGGCGCAAATGACAGCAGGATGAAACGTCGGAGGGAATGGCAGAAAGACGTTGGGGGACGCGCCGGCCCCTCCCGTCCCTTCACATCAATTGGCGCCGCCCCGCAGCAGACAGCCTTCGAGCAAGGGCGTGGTATCGACGATGCCGGCACCGGTGCACTCGACCGCGACCTTCTGTCCGCGCCGGACCATCGTCGCTCGGGCCTCCACCTCGCAGACCGGCCGCGCCGCCCCGCAGTTCTGCTGCTCCAGCAGATTCGCGCGTACGGTCTGATCGGGATCGGTGGTGCGGATATCGAGATAGACCTGCGTTTCGCCCTCCCGCCGAATACCGCTGGCCACGCCCTCGACGATGAAGTACGCCCCGCGATAACGTCGATCAGCGCTGGCGCGATCCGCGCGATAGTCCTGCAGGATCGCGGCCGCCTGGTACACCGGCAGGCGGTCCGTGGATCGCGTGGGGTCGATGCTGTACGGTTCAAGCGTGCCGCCGCGGTAAATGCCGCCCGCCGCGCTCGCTGATTGGACTTGCGACGCGTCCAAAACCGGAGAGGGAGCGGTGTCGTCGGTGTGGTTCTGGTCGTTGCCAACCAGCCAAAGCATGGCGAGCACCGCCACCAGGATCAGGGCAATGGCGATTTGTCGGGTCTTGTCGGTCATTGAGCAATGGGGAGTGAAAGGGCCGGCCCCTCGGAGGGCGAGGCATGCGGGATGCAGCCGAGGGCGACAGTCTAGTCGTCTTTCCTTTCAGGTCCGGCTTCGCGGTCTTGCCGGCACCCGTACGCCAAACAAAAAAAAAGCCCGAGCGTCCTCACGCTCGGGCTTCCTTCAGCACGTCAAAGGCTTACCCCTTCGCTAACTTCACCGAAGTCGCATCCCCCGTGATATAGCCGACGGCAGCGCCAAACCGATCCTTGTAATTCGCCCGAACCAGCGGATCCAGCGTCGGCTTGACGATGTCATGCAACGGCGATTCCCAATCGCCCGGATGCTGGAACGAACTCATGACGTAAGTCCATCCGTTGATCTCGTCGACCGCATGCAAGCCGGTCGATTCGGCGCCGGCCGGCGTCGACAACACGCGCGACAGCTTCTTCGTATCGACGTTGTAAGCCCACAGGAAGTTGTTTACGTGCGTATTGCTGTCCTCGCCGATAAACAGCGTGCGCAGCTTTTCCGAGTACTTCAGGTTGTCCGGCGTCGCGATCTTGTCGGGGTTGGCGAAATTCCCCAGCGCGTCCTGCTGCTTGAGCTTGCCGCCGCCAAAGTCTTCGGCGATCAGTTCGGGGACTGCGGCCATATCGACCGGAACCCATTCCGAGTTGATCGGCGCACCGGTGGTATCGGCCTGGCCGCCGCGCAGGTTCTGCGCGTAGACCGCGCCCGAGTACGGGCCTTCGACCTTGACCCCGCCGGAGCCGTTCAGCATCGACGATTCGATGCGCGACATCGCGATATAGGCGACCTTGTCGCGTGCGTTGATCGTCGTGCCCTCCCACTTGGTGAAGCCGAGGCTGCCGCCCTTGAGCGCCGCGTAGCGGTGCGTCTCGAGGAAGGCCGCGGCCTTTTCCATGCCGGGCATCAGCTTGACCCACTGGAAGCCGCCATTGAACGGGATGCGGGTATAGCTGGCATCGCCCGGATCGGTGGTCTTGACGTCGAAGATGTCGGTGGCCTTGATGCCGCCGCGGACCAGCGCGCGGATTTCGTCGCTGGTGGCGTGGCCCAGCGGAATCCAGCTCAGCGTGGCCGAGCCCGGGCCGGTGCCCGACGTCTGGTTCCATTTGCCGACGTACAGCGTGCCCGACGACAGGTCACGCGCGCGGTCGGCGATGAACAGGAAGGCGCCACCGTTGGTGGCATCGTCGCCCATCAGCACGGTGCGCTCATCGGGCGCGACGCAGACCAGCTCGTGCGAGATGCGGCCCAGGCAGTAGTGCTTGACGATCGAGCCGGTGCCGTCGGGGTTGACCGTGACTTCCGGCAGGTGGCCGTAGTCGTAAGGCGAAGCGGCAGTCGGGTCGCCGAACGTGAAGGTGCTGAAGCGCTGGAATTGCGTGTTCGACGCGATGGTGAAGGCGTCCGGCTCGTATTCCTCGCTCGACAGGTGCGTATTCCACGGCGACAGGCTGGCGCCGCAGGTAATCCACAGCCCGCCGGCCGACGAGGTATCGACGTTGTGGTACTTGACCAGCGTCAGCTTGCCGGTGGCCGGGTCCTGGTCCAGCGTCAGGATCGCGATCGGCGAGGGCAGCATGCCGTAGGTCGAGCCGCCGGCCTGGTCGCGCGTGGTGTACTCGAACTGCACCACGGCGAACACCGGCTTGCCCTTGACGCCCGGTACGTTGGCGTTCGGCAGCGTCAGCAGCGAGCTGCCGTCGACGCAGTCCGAGAAGAACTGGCGCTCGCTGCCGGGCACCGAGCGGTCGACGATCGGCTGGTTGTGGATGTCGAAGTAGCCGCCGGCCACCACGGTGCCGCCTTTGCCGTCGGGCACGGTATCACCGGTGATGAAGAAGGGCTGATAGGCGAGCTTGTAGGTCTGGCTGCTGCCGTCGCTGAACGAGACTTTCAGTTCCGAGCCCACCGTGGTGGTGGCCATCGCGGCGGGTGCGGCGAGGGTCGGCGCCGCCAT